>CALGCW010000102.1 GCA_937884385.1 uncultured Clostridia bacterium
CGATCTCACTATCAAGGATATTGCCGCGCTTTGCGACGTTTTCTACATCGGAGGCACCAAGGTCGGTGCGCTTTGCGGTGAGGCGGTCGTTTTTGCAGAGGGCTGTGCGCCCGAGCGTTTTCTCTCTCAAACGAAGCAGCACGGAGCGATGCTTGCCAAGGGTCGCCTGGTGGGTGTTCAGTTTGAGGCGCTTTTTGAGGGTGGGTTGTATTTTGAGATAAGCAAGAATGCAATTGACCGCGCCGAGGAGCTTAAGGAGCTTTTCCTATCTCGCGGATACGAGCTTTTCCTTGATTCGCCCACAAATCAACAGTTTGTCATTCTCGATGATGAGCAGATGGCAAAAATCGGCGAAAAATGTCGTTTTGGCTTTTGGGAGAGGCTTTCCGACGGCAGGACGGTGGTGCGCTTTGCGACCTCGTTTGCCACGACGAGAGAGGATATTGAAATGCTGGCGGAGATTATTTGAGATAGTATTGCTTTTTCATCAATTAATTGACAAGAAATGAAAGCAGTAGTATACTTGTTTTTATTCCGCCGAAGAACTTTTATTAATGCGTGATGTTTTACTGTGAAAGAAGGTATTTTTATGAAATTGACTTGTATAATTCTTGGCTTGGCAACAATAATTTTGATCGCGACCGGAGCATATTGCTATATTGAAAATATTGATGGCTGTAGATACAAATATTCAAGCTGGGATGAAGAATGGGTGGATTATTCTATAATTGATAACTTAACCGACCCCGAAAGCTTTATCGCCGGACTTTTTTGGAATTTAGGACTAATTTGCTTAATTGCTACCGCAATAATGATCGCAATATACAAGCATAAGGTTAAGGAAAACCCTGAAATTGCAAGCATAAGCGGCGCAGCGAAGGCAAGAAAATTGGCAAAACTCAACGAGATTCAAAGAACGGAAACGATAAGACTGATTCGTGATTGTAAGCTGTATACCTTTTTGATCCCATTCTATTTTGGGTTTGCTTTGCTGTTTTTACTTGGTTTAATCGGATATTGTTTCTACCCCGAAGAAGATATGTGGATTGTCCCGATAATCGAGATCGCGGGAGTCCTTTCGTTCCTTATTGTAGGTATTAACCTTATTAAGAAAACCTTTCTTATGAAAAAAGAAATTAATTCAAGAGATATCTCTGAATCCGAGCTTGCTCTCGCGAAGAATGCTTTTAAAAACTTTGTTAAGGCAATGGTTGTGATTACCGTTGTTGGTTCTGTGGTGATGTCAATAGCCGTGCTGGGTGCCTTTGAAGGCGGAAATAGTAGCACCGGAAGCAGTAATTCTGCAATATATGCTACTGCAATGACAGCAGTGAAGTCTCAATTAAAAGCCCCCTCGACCGCCAAATTCAGTAATCAGCACATAGATCAGTCATCCAGCAACACTTGGGTGGTCACGGGAACGGTTGAAGCACAGAATAGCTTTGGAGTGCCTCTTCGAAATTACTACAAGGTTGTGGTGACAAAAACAAGTGACGGACACTATCGGGTTAGCTCGTGTACAATAAACTGAAGCAAAAAAGAACCTCAAACGAGGTTCTTTTTTGTTTTATTCGGTTCAGAGGGTTCTTGTGATTATTCCCCAGATTGTTTCGGATGCGAGGGAGAGGGATATTATGGCGAAAACGGATATTGCGGCGAAGATCGCGTTTGCTGCTGCGGCGATCCGGATACTGTTTTTGATGGATATGCGCTTGAAGATGAGGTGGTAGAGTCCGTAGCCGATGAGGGCGCCTGCTGTGTTGGTGATGAGGTCCTCTGTTGCGGGGTTGCCGAGCATCGTTGCAAGCTGAAGGGCTTCAACAAGCACCGAAAAGCCAAGGCATATTGCCGCGTTGCGAAGGATGCTTCTCTTTTTGAAGGTGTAGCAGAAAAGCACGCCAAAGGGTGCGAAAACAAAGCAGTTGAGGACGGTATCCGCGATCAGTCGGAGCTTATATTCGCCCTCGCCGCGGTAGTTAAAGGGTACTATATCCCACATTATTCTCTCTTCAAGCGTCAAGACCTTGAGGTTTTGATAGTTCGTTATGAGTATCGTTTCGTTGCCGAGCTTGAAGACGAGCGCCCAGACGAGTACAAAGGCGAACATTATGCTTGCCGCTATTGCGAGACGGCGGAGCGTTTGCCCGTCGTAGGGGAGATATTTTTCGCGTAGATTTTTGATCTTTTCTTTCATATTCAAGCTCCGTTTATATATTCTTGCTCTTTCTTTAGATACATAATACCATTTTTTGCGTACAAAAACAAGTTTTGCGGCGAATATTTCAGTAAAAAAGCGAAAAAATAGGTATTGAAGTATGATCTTCAGGAGGTTAATATGAAAAACGAGTCAAAAAGGAAGAAAAACGCGGTTCCCGACCGGATGTTTCAAGACGTCAGAATTCCCGAGTCGCTTGCGCCGACGCCCATAAACCCGGGTATTGACGAGGCGAACCAGATAAATATTCCGCGAAATCCAGGCCCGGCGCTCAACGGTCTTGATTGGGCGATCCCCGACGAGCCGCTTGTGACCGATCACGAAGTACACGCGACGCCCAATCCGCACACGGATCTCCGAAAAAATAAAAAAAGATAGGCGGCTTTTCCGTTTTGTGACTTAATCACCGACAGGGCGACCAAAAGATGATATAATCAAGACACAAATTACAAAACGGAGGATAAATAAATGTCAATAACAAATATCAATAATTCAAATTTTGAAAGCGAAGTAATAAATTCCGATAAAAAGGTGCTTGCGGATTTCTGGGCACCCTGGTGCGGTCCTTGCAGGATGCTTCTGCCGACACTCGAAGAGCTTGCGGAGGATCTCTCGGACGTGAAGATTTGCAAGATAAACGTTGACGACGAATCGGAGCTTGCGGCGAGATTCGGAATCATGAGCATTCCTACACTTATCGTATTTGAAAACGGACAGATCGTCAGCAAATCAGTCGGAGTGAGATCCGAGGACGAAATCCTTGAAATGCTTGAAAAGCAGTAACGCGGATCTCAAAAAATAAGTAAGCACAAGGAACCCTTGTAGGATTCCTTGTGCTTTTTTGTGTTTTTATTTGGAGCTGCATAAACGTGCAGTCGATCCTTGATCCCTTAATGGCGGATGAGCCGACTTTGGCAGTAAAGCGTGCATTAGTTATTTACAAATCTCTTCAAGCAGACTCCGATCGGTTATCTCTACAGCACCGCGCGAAAGAGAAACTGCTCTCTCGTTTTGAAAATATTTCAGCATTCTTGTTATTACCTCGCGATGTGATCCAAGGTGATTTGCTATTTCTTCGTGCGTTATCTTCAGCTTGCTGCTGTCCTCGATAATTGATTCATCAAGCAAAAAAGCCGCAAGTCGCTTATCAAGACTCTTCCACATGATTTGCTCTATCAACCACATAACATCCGAAAAACGGGATGCCATAACCTCGTTTGTATAATTGGAAAGTGTGGCGGATTCTTCCATTATCGTCTGGTAGAGTCTGACGGGAATGACCCAGAGCTCGCAATCCTTTTCTGCCTCTATCGTTATTTCAAATTGGATCGAGCGCATAAGGCAGGACGCGGAAAAAAGACACATATCTCTTTCGAACAAGCGATAGAGTGTTATTTCCCTTCCCTCATCGGAGAGTATATAGGCGCGAAGCTGTCCGCCCTTTACTAAAAAGAGCGAGGTACACTCCATAGTTGCATTATGTATGACGGTCCCCTTTTTAACCGTTTTAAGATAGACCCTTGAAAGCAACTGCTCTTTATGGGCGTTATCAAGCTTATTCCATATCGGAAAGAGATCCTTGAAATCCATTTTAAAGTCCTCCTTGCATGCTTTTTATTAATTATACACTTAAATTATTTAAAAATCAATATCAACATAAAAATACTTTATGTGATTTTATCACAGAAATTTTTATTTTTCTTTGCTATAATAATAATGCAAACAGCGAATACAGGAGGTTTATATACATTTATGCAATACTTATTTCTTTTCATCGAAGGCTTTTTGACCTTTATCTCCCCTTGCCTTCTTCCGATGCTCCCGATATATATTTCTTACTTTGCGGGAAGCGGTCAAAGAAGTACGGGGAAAACCCTTAAGTCTGCACTTGGCTTTGTTTTGGGATTTACTGCCGTTTTCGTAGCTCTCGGAGCTCTTGCGGGAACGCTGGGCGTATTTCTTAACAGATACAGGACTATAGTTGATATCGTATTGGGTCTTGTTGTAATTGCCTTTGGTCTGAGCTTTTTGGGCGTTTTTAAACTGAGCTTTTTCAAGGGCTCAAGCAAAAGCCTTGATACGGAAAACATGGGATTCTTTTCCGCATTGCTCTTTGGTGTGGTATTTGCGGTAGGATGGACACCCTGTGTAGGTGCGTTTCTTGGAACAGCCCTTGCCCTTGCGGCAGGGCAGGCACACGTGCTTGAAGGCGTGATCATGCTCCTTGTTTATTCTCTCGGACTTGCGATACCCTTTGTTATTAGTGCGTTGCTTATAGATTATCTCAAGGGAGTGTTCAATTGGATTAAAAAACACTATAACATTATAAATACAGTCAGCGGTATAGTTTTGATAGCTATCGGTATTCTGATGGCTACGGGATTGTTCAACCGTATCGTAGGGCTGTTAACACTATCATAAAAAAAGGAGAACTGTATGAAAAATAAAATCTTTATTATCGCTTTTTCACTCGTTTTGGTTTTGCTGCTTGCAAGCTCGTGCGATATTATGAAGCAGTTTGACGATATGCAATCTCAAGACCGTCTTAACACTTATGCAACCACTGCCAATAAAGCAGATCAGCCCACCGAGGAAGTCAAAGAGACGGACCCCGATCAGCAACAAGGAGCTGCGGAGGATCAGCCAAGCGCAACAGAGGAGGCAGACTCACCCGAAGCCCCGCCCGCAGAGCGCACAGAGCCTAAAGCCCCCGATTTTACCGTTTTTGATGCTGACGGCAATCCCGTAAAGCTTTCGGATTTTTTGGGAAAGCCCGTGGTCCTTAATTTCTGGGCAAGCTGGTGCGGACCTTGCCAGCACGAGATGCCTGCATTTCAGCAAAAATATCTCGAGTTTGGCTCGGAGGTGCAATTTTTGATGGTGAATCTCACAGGCGGCAGAGAAACCGTTAACGGCGCAAGCAGCTTTGTCTCAAAAAACGGATACACGTTTCCCGTTTTCTTTGATACCTCTTACAGTGCATCAAACGCATTCAGCGTATACTCTATCCCTGCAACTTATTTTATTGATGCGGAGGGCTATATCGTTGCCAACGCTGTGGGAGCGATCAGTGCGGACGTTATCCAGCAGGGCATCGATATGATAAATGCCGAATGATAATTGAAATTACGCAAAAACAGAACCTTATTTGAGGTTCTGTTTTTTGTTTGGTCGGAAATTATGCTTATTTATATAGATACGAAAAATGAGAGAAAAACAGAAGTGACCTCTAACTGTGAGTCGTAAATTCACAATTAAAGGTCACTCCTCGTGCTCCTTAATATCTAACATCTTTCCTAATCCTCTCTTTCTATTGTCTACCCTAACGTACTAAATCTCTCCTCTATCACAAAACACCATTCTCACCGGAGAATCCACATTCGATATCTGAGCTAATGCGTCAAGGGCGATGGTCCTGTCTTTTCATCAATAGAAATTCTGATCCGACTCTATATCAATTCTCTTTTAAGTGACTCGAGCTTTTATTGCTCTCACTTGCTCCGTTCGGATCTTTCACGGTGAATTAACTAATGAGAAAAGAATAACTTACTTTTTCATCGGTTTGTACCATCCTTTCTTTGTGATTTAATTATATCACGGTTTTTTTGAAAAAACAATTGGCAGATTAATTGAATTTTTAGGGCATTTTTTGTACAATGGGGAGAACTTTATTCCAAAAATAAAATTGGGGGTTTACAAGGGGGCATTTTTGTGCTATACTAAAAATGTTGAGGGCTTGCAAAGAGCCCTCTTTTTTCTTTTATGAGCATTTTGTTGCGGGGCAAGTGGGGGGTGTCGCGCGGGGCGCGAAATGCAAAATGCAAAATTGGGATTTGTCGGGGAGAAATTACAAAGGAAGGATTTTCGCTTTTTTGAAAAAAAGCGACCAATCCAAAGCAAAGTAACTCCCCTACAAATCAAAATTTGAAATGCGACAGGAGCAAGCCACCATACGGGTTTGAGGAGAAAGACGATTGTATGTACAGACTTCGTTCCCCTCATCCACCATCAAAGATGGTCCCCCTTCCCCTCAGGGGAAGGCTTAGGTTACATTGCTTTGAAAACGGTCGTCGCTCGCTTGCGAGTCGCGCCGACCCCTACGGTAGATAAATGCAAAGTGCAAAGGGTAAAATGCAAAATGGGGATTTATTTGTGGGTGCTAACCGCGTAGCAAGGCTCGGGTATTGACAATATCAGATATAAGTGATAGAATAAAATTGCCGGCATATTTTTTTAAAAATTTCTGCCGAGTATTATTTGGGAAGGGGAAGGAATAATGAAAAAACTGCTTATTGCATTACTTATCTTGGCTTGCGTTTTTACGCTTGTTGCCTGCTTTGATATCGGTTCCGGTCAGACGACCACCGAGCCCCCTCACGTTCACGACTGGACTGATTGGGTCGTGCAATCGGTTGCGAGCTGTACAAATCACGGCTACCAGTTCAGAAATTGCCGCGGTTGCGGAGTTGAAGACGGCATTTATACCCCCGAATACGGACACGATTACAAATGGCTACATAACGAGTCCGATGATACAATAGAAAATGTTTGCTTAAGGTGCGGGGACGTGTTGAATTCCCTTCAACGTATTGAGGGTACACCGGGTCTTGAATATTATTTTGATGAAGATAAGGACGTATATCACGTTGTCGGAGTGGGAGATTGCACCGAGGAGCACATAACTGTTCCCTCAATGTACAACGGTAAATTGGTCACAAGTATTGATGGCAGGGCTTTTTATAAATGCGAATTTCTTAAAAGCATAACTCTTTCAGACAATCTGTTTTATATCGAAGGATCAGCCTTCAGCGGTTGCGTTAATTTGGAAACGGTAAGCATTGGCCGAAGCAGTATGTTGACCTATATTTTATACGGTGCATTTGAGGACTGTGCATCTCTCAAAAGTATAAGATTGCCCGAGGGCTTGACGATGATTTACGACAGGGTATTTATTAACTGCACCTCGCTTGAGGAAATAGATCTGCCAAGCAGCTTGACCCATCTTGGAGAAAACGTCTTTTCCGGGTGTACCTCGCTCAAAAGCGTGGATCTTTCCTGTCAAATAACCACTATAGAAAGCAGGGCCTTTTACGGATGCACTTCGCTTGAATCAGTGGTTATTCCCGACAACATAACAAAGATCGGAAAAGAAGCGTTTGGCTACTGTTCCTCGCTTACCTTCGTATTTATTCCCGATAGCGTTACAACCATTGAGCAATATGCGTTCGGGGCCGTTTGGAAGATATTCTGTGAAGCAGAAAGTCGCCCAAACGGATTTGGAATATATTGGACCCCGAATAGGGACTCTGCTATTTGGGGCTCAACGTTGCAAGACTATTATGATGCAAAAAAATCATATACATCGAATCATAACGATTAAGATACAATAAATATGGGACACATCCTTTTCCTTGAGAGGGATGTGTTTTCTTATATAAAAATTACATTGACTTTACTGCGGCTGTGGTGTATAATGATCTTGCAGTGATATGATCTGCGAAAAATGATCTGATTTTAAGGAGGCTTTATGAAAAGGATGAGGATCATCGCTTTGACGCTTGTATTGATTTCGGTGCTGTTGCTTTTTTGTTCCTGCATACAATTTCATTTTATTACCGATCCTTACAAATTGGATTGGCATATTAATCACTATTACGTACCCTCGGGAGAGGTCGACGAAAACGGTGTTGAGAAGCACATCCTATATTCAAGTGAGGTGACGCTCTGCAATCCGTTTTATACGGCTAATGCCACCGATACAACGCTCAGCTTTGGAGAGAACGATGCGGTTGTATTTGTGGATCTGAACGGAACGGTGCATAAAGGCGTTTATGAGGTAGAAAAATATTCCGAGCTTTATTTTGACGAGCTCGTTATGAATTTTGATGACGGTCTTTCAATAAAAGCCGATTATTTCAAGCTCAGAAGACTTGACGTTATAAGCAGCTATATTGTGTTTGAGCACGATAGCGTCGAATACATTTTCAGCACTATCCCTGCCTTGACGGAGGCGGAGGTCGCGCAAAAAGAAATTGAAATGGCGGAATGGGCAAGAAAGCTGATGGGCGGCTACAAGCTGACCGACGAAGAGGAAGATCTGGATTTCTTTGAGATCAAAACCGTTTCGTTGGGCGGATTTCCTTTTGAATACAGAAATCACACGTCAAGTGCCGGTCTCTATCCATCAACGATTGAGCAGCTTCGGATCGAGAACGGTAAGATAGAATTTTACTGCAAAAGAAATGAAATGAATGACGGTTGGAAAGCCGAAGGCGTTCGTATCAATGAAAATGACGTCTGCACATACATACTCATAGACAAGGATAATCATATCAGAGAGATCGAAGAGCCCATCCCCGGCGATTGCTTATTCGTTCGCAACTGGTATAACTATTACTTCTATTTCTTTGAATAAAGCAAAAATCGAAAGCAAAAAAGAGAACCTCACGTGAGGTTCTCTTTTATTCTTTTTTGAAATCTTCGCCGTTTATCAAAAAGTCTATGGATACGTTGAAATACTGTGACAATTTGCGTAACATATCAATATCGGGACTTCTTTTTCCGTTCTCGTAATGTGAGAGAGCCTCGCGACTGATATTCAAATCGGTTGCGACCTTTAACTGATTCAATTTTCTTTGTTTTCTGATCAGCTTTAAGCCCTTTAAACCGAATTTTTCTTCCATACAAAAAACTCCATATTTTTTCAAAAATCTCTTGACTTTATTGTAACAAACTGTTACAATAATTATGTTACAATTTGTAACATAATTAAGAACGATTGAAGTTTGCCTTTTTCGGTGGCTGGCTTCGGTTGAGGCGCTTTTTTATTTTTAATTGCCGACGGGCTTAAACGTAGAAGGAAAACATTATGAAAAAAACAAACCTTGATTACACAGGATTCTATGGAATCTACAAAAAGCTTCCCTTTATCAATTTTATCGCTACTATGGTGCTTTCATTGGTATGGGGTATTATTGACTGGTGCGAATGGATTACTGAAATAGGAGAGCTTGAGTTTGGCGGTCTTATTATTTGGTTACTTATAGGAGCCGTTGTAGGTTTGATAAATACGTTTTTTACATGTATTTATACTTCTCCTACAATCGTTAGAACTGATGCTACAGTTGCTATTCTTGATACAATTAAAAACGGTGCTTATTCCAGTTCTAAAGGCAATTCCGTTGTTGAAGATGAGCTTCCTAACCTTTAAGAGGTAAAGATATCTTACAAAGAATCATACAATTTTCATAAAGATTAAGGGCACCCTATCAAGGTGCCCTATTGTAATGAATGAGCAAGGACGCGATAGAATTTTGCACTGATAAATACCAATTTATTGCTATCATAACAAAAAAGAGAACCTCATTTGAGGTTCTCTGATTTTTTATTTGGTTAGCAATTATTTGCTTGCCTCTTCGATTGCAACTGCAACTGCTACAGTCATGCCAACCATGGGGTTGTTGCCTGCACCGATCAAGCCCATCATCTCTACGTAAAATTGACTTACGTTACAAAGAAGCGTTGAATTTGTTAGAATGAGACACATCACTGTGTCCGTTAGATGCACATATTTTGTCTGCTTTGAGTGGCGATGGTTTTGAGAGAAAAACGCTTTACAAACGTAGAAAATAGTGGTATAATGAAAGAGCCAAACAAAAGAAATATAAAATTCTGAAAATAGGTATGTGTGTTTTTATTTTTGATAAAAATACAGATGCTCTTCTTTTGCATACTTATTTCAGAATTGTAAAAGCTTTTGTTTGGCGACAATTGGAGCAACGTATTTTTGTGCGCTGACTTCGGTTGGCGCACTTTTTATTTTTAGGAGGACAAAACAATGGCAAAAAAATGTGATGCATGCGGATCAATTATGGGCTTTCTTGAAAAAGGCAAACCGTTTTTTCAAAATGATTCAAAAATCTCCAGTTTATCTCTTTGTCGTGCTTGTGTACTTAAATTCAACTCGGTATCTATAGGAGAAGTTTATAGTAATAGAAATGATTTTTGGCATAACTATTTGGGCGAGTTAAAAAGTTGGAAAATAAAATACCCAGAAAGTAACAATCAATCAATAAATAGAAGGATAGAGTCAGCAGAACAATATTTGTCGCAAATACAACACACATATGTAAAGCAATTATTAGAAGAACGACTTCAATGGCTTAAAGAGCTGGTTGCATTAGATGATAACCTTATAAAATTATTCGAGGGCGAACTTAAAGAAATCTATCTAAAACCATTATACGAAATATGCGATGTCTTAAAATCATGCAATGATAAGATGTTTAGCATGGGAATATCTAATAATAGTTTGTATTACTCGACATTCACTCCATGTGAAGAGAATATTGAACTCGAGTGGGAAAAAGATCGTCATGATTTTTTTGACAAAATCTTAGACCATAACAATCCTAATTTAGATATAGAAGCAGTATCCAACGAAATCATACAAGGTATTCGTTCTAAAAGAATTGTTCCCCACAACTGGTTAGAAGAAGGATTCTCTCATTCTAATGAAGCGATTCCGTATAAGTTAATCAAAATTCCTTTGAATAATATTATTTATTTTTTAAAGGATGGAACATTAGAGCATATATCAGTTGTAAGTGGTGGAGGCGGTTCCGGAGGCGGAGTAAATCTTGGCGGTGCAATAACCGGCGGACTTCTTTTTGGCGGTTTTGGTGCACTAATAGGAAGTCAAATTGATACAGAAATCAAGATAGATCCAGTAAAAACCGAGATAAAAACAGAAGATTCTCGTAGAGCGTTCTTGCTCTATAAAGATGACTTTGGAAGTTTAATCCAACAATCTTTTTCTCATGAGTATTATGATTTCTTTATGAAGCATTTCCCCCACAAAGAATTTTCCAAAGTACAAAGCGAAACCATGCAGACTTCCCAACCTACTACAGATGTTCCTAAAACGACTCCTGAAGTTTCCAACATCGAGGATATAAAAAAATATAAAGAACTTCTCGACATGGGCATTATAACACAAGATGAATTCGACGCAAAGAAAAAGCAATTGCTTGGTCTTTAATATTTATTAGAACTGTAAACCGAAATATCAGTTTGAAACAAAAAGCGAGCCAATAATTTGGCTCGCTTTAGCTTTGATATGCCCAACCCCCAAAACTTGTAGGGGCGCACCGCGTGCGTCCGTTCGCAACCTAACTAATTCCCCTGTAAATCAAAAATCGAAAACTAAAAAGAGAACCTCATTTGAGGTTCTCTGATTTTTTATTTGGTTAGCAATTATTTGCTCGCTTCCTCAATGGCAACTGCAACTGCAACAGTCATACCAACCATGGGGTTGTTACCTGCGCCGATGAGACCCATCATTTCGACGTGTGCGGGAACGGAGGAAGAGCCTGCGAACTGTGCGTCGCCGTGCATTCTGCCGAGAGTATCCGTCATACCGTAAGAAGCGGGACCTGCTGCCATATTATCGGGGTGAAGTGTACGTCCTGTACCGCCGCCGGAAGCAACGGAGAAGTACTTAACGCCGTTCCCTGTGCACCATTTCTTATATGTGCCTGCAACGGGGTGCTGGAATCTTGTGGGGTTTGTGGAGTTACCTGTGATGGAAACGCCTACGTTCTCAAGTCTCATGATTGCAACGCCCTCGGGAACGCTGTCGGAGCCGTAGCACTTAACGTCAGCTCTGGGACCGTTGGAGAAGGGCTTCTCTGCGAGAACGTGTACTTCCTCTGTATAGGGATCGAACTTTGTTTCAACGTATGTAAAGCCGTTAATTCTGGATATAATGTAAGCTGCGTCCTTGCCGAGACCGTTAAGGATAACGCGAAGGGGCTTTACTCTTACCTTGTTTGCGTTGAGCGCGATCTTGATTGCGCCCTCTGCTGCCGCGAAGGACTCGTGACCTGCGAGGAAGCAGAAGCACTCTGTCTCCTCGGAGAGGAGCATTGCGCCGAGATTGCCGTGGCCAAGACCAACCTTTCTGTTCTCAGCAACGGAGCCGGGGATACAGAAGGACTGAAGTCCGATACCGATTGCGGCTGCTGCGTCGGATGCCTTCTTGCAACCCTTCTTGATTGCGATCGCCGCGCCTACTGTGTATGCCCACTTTGCATTCTCAAAGCAGATGGGCTGTGTCTCTTCTACGATCTTATAGGGGTCAATGCCGTATGCGTCGCAGATTTCCTTACATTCATCAATGGAATTGATGCCGTATTCCTTAAGAGTCGCGAGGATCTTCGCCTCACGTCTTTCGTAACCTTCAAATTTTGCCATAAGTTCGTACCTCCTTATTATTCCTTACGGGGGTCAATGTACTTAACAGCATCATTGAATCTTCCGTATGTGCCCTTTGCCTTTTCGTATGCTTCGTTAGGAGAAAGGCCCTTCTTTATAAAGTCTGTCATCTTGCCGAGAGATACGAATTCATATCCGATAACCTCGTTGTTCTCGTCAAGTGCCATTCTTGTGCAGTAGCCCTCTGTCATCTCAAGATAACGAACGCCCTTTGCCTTTGTGCCGTACATAGTACCTACCATTGAACGCTCACCCTTACCAAGGTCCTCCATACCTGCGCCGATTACAAGACCGCCCTCAGAGAAAGCAGACTGTGAACGGCCGTAAACAATCTGTAAGAACAACTCGCGCATAGCGGTATTGATAGCATCGCAAACGAGGTCGGTATTAAGTGCTTCTAAAATGGTTTTACCGGGAAGAATTTCAGATGCCATTGCTGCAGAGTGAGTCATACCAGAGCATCCCAAAGTTTCAACAAGAGCCTCTCTAATTACGCCTTCTTTTACGTTGAGCGTAAGTTTACAAGCGCCTTGTTGTGGCGCGCACCAGCCTACACCATGTGTAAGTCCGCTAATGTCTTTAATTTCTGTTGCCTGTACCCATCTTCCTTCTTCAGGGATTGGGGCTGGGCCGTGGTTTGGGCCTTTTGCAACGCAAACCATTTCTTCTACTGCTTTAGAAAAATGCATAGTAAACCTCCAAAATTTTTACATACGCTAAAAGTATATCATATCAACAAAATTTTCTCAACTGTTTTTATTATGTTTGCGACAAAATTTTTATTAAGTTCGCATTTTCCCTTCGCTATATTTTATCATTTTCTCTCTATATGAAAAAATATTTTTTTATAGCAAAGTTTTCCCCTTTAATATTGTTGATTTTTCTTACGTTTTTAAGTATAATATGTATGATAAAACTTTTTGGAGGTTATTATGGATAAAAATATTCTCGTTACCGGTGGCGCCGGCTATATTGGTTCTCATACTTGCGTAGAACTTATTAATCAAGGCTATTCCGTTATTATTGTTGACAATCTTGTAAATTCAAGCGAAATCTCTGTTGATAGAATTGCGCAAATTACTGGCGTTAAACCAAAATTCTATAATGCTGATATTCGTGACAAGGACGCTATGGAAAAAATCTTTAGCGAAAACCAAATTGATAGCG
>CALGCW010000103.1 GCA_937884385.1 uncultured Clostridia bacterium
CTATTGAATGTCCTCCCCCCAAGACCACCGAAACAGTGGGCTTTTTCATTGACGCTATGACCTCTGCGATAGCAAGGCCCGCCTCCACGTCACCGCCCATCGTATTGAGCAATATCAGAACTCCGTCAATATCCTCGTCCTGCTCAATTGAAACAAGCATCGGCAATATATGCTCGTATTTTGTCGCCTTCTGCCCTTCGGGAAGTATATAATGCCCCTCGATCTGCCCGATTATCGAAAGACAGTGTATTGAACACTCGTCATTCTTTGCCACAACGGATCCGCTCATCTCAATATTATCGTATTCGGTCAGTTTTTTATCGTTTACGCTCTCATTTTCTTTCGTCTCATTCTCTTTTCTATCAAAGTTCATTTCGTCCTCCAAAATACGCACGTTAAGTGCCAAAAAGCTTGATCAATTAGTTTCGGGAGAAGCAAACCTCTCCTTTGAAAAATCTGATTATTATTAGTATTGACAAGAAAAAATTGCTATAATCTTATACATTTATTTATTTTATATCTTTACAAATTGCGGAAAATGTGATAAAATATATAAGAATGGAGTTTTATGGCTTCAAACATCGTTAAATATTTAATTATCAATAAAGTGAGGTAACAATTATATGTCTAAGAAAGTCCTTGTTGAAACAAGCGCGAGACACATTCACCTGACAGACGCTACTGTCGCTATCCTTTACGGTGCCGACGCTAAGCTTGAGCCCAAAAAGATGCTCTCTCAGCCCGATCAGTTTGCAGCTGCAAACGAAAAGATCAAGCTCGTAGGCCCTAAGGGCGAGCTTATGGTTTCGGTTCTCGGTCCCACGAGAAAGGCTGACCAGGTAGAGCTTTCCTTTACCGACGCGAGAATTCTCGGTCTTAAGAACGTTCCCGTTCGTGAGTCCGGCGACGTTGCAGGTACTCCCGGCCTTAAGCTGGTTGGTCCTTGCGGCGAGGTTGATATCGCTGAAGGCTGCATCATCGCAAAGAGACACATTCACTTTGATACCGCTACCGCTAACGAAATGGGCATTGCCGACAAGCAGATCGTTAAGGTTAAGATCGACAGCGACAGAACCACTATCTTTGACGACGTTGTTTGCCGCGTTTCCGATGCTTACGCTTTCCCGAGGCACATTGACACCGATGAGTGCAACGCCGCTTGCGCTTTCGGCGAAGTTTACGGTGAAATAATAGCAGACTAAAAAACAATGAAAAGAATAAAGATACTTTTTCAAGGCGACAGCATCACGGACGCCGGCCGCGATAAAAGAAATTATCATCATTTAGGCATGGGTTATCCCAAGTTTGTCGCTCCTCTGATCGAAGCGGCATACCCCGACGTGGAATTTGAGTTCATCAACTTCGGCATCAGCGGAAACCGCACGGGACAGCTCTTCGACCGTCTCACTCAGGATTGCATAAGCTTTCAGCCTGACATCGTATCGATCATGATCGGAATCAATGACATTTGGCATCGCTATTCCTTTGAAATGGTTCCCACAACCGACGAGCAGCTCGCCTTGAACTACAAATGCATTCTTGAACGTATCAAGAACGAAACGAGCGCAAAGATCCTGATGCTTCAACCCTACACCGAGGGCGAAAAGCAGGCGCGCATGAGACCTGACGTAGAACGCGCAAAGCTTATCGTAAATGATCTTGCAGAAAAATATGCCGATGCGTATGTTTTGACCGATGACCTTATGCACGCCGACGAAAACTACGGCAAGCCCGACTATTTCACGCCCGATGGCGTTCATCCCAATCCCAACGGCGCTGCTTTCATCGCCAAGCACTATCTCGAAGCGGTCAAGCCGCTTATCGACGAGATAATTGCAGAATGATCAAAAACAGTTGAAAATTTAAAAATATAAGGAGAACACAAAAAATGAGCAACGTAAGTGAATTCCCTTACGCACAGAGCCTTGAGGTTCAGCATATGTGCGTAGTTAAAAAGGGTTGTGATCACGGTCCTGCTCCCCTTCCCGAAGAAGGCAAGTGGGTTCAGGCAAAACAGATTTCCGACATTTCCGCATACACCCACGGTGTGGGCTGGTGCGCTCCTCAGCAGGGTGCCTGCAAGCTCTCCCTCAACGTAAAAAACGGTATTATCGAGGAAGCGCTTGTTGAGACCA
>CALGCW010000104.1 GCA_937884385.1 uncultured Clostridia bacterium
TGAAGCCACGGCGAAAAAACTCCAAAACAAACTTTTTCATATTCCTTCATACCTCCTTCTGATTTCCGCAAAGCAGCGTCTTGAAACGTATTCCTTATATCCGCAGTAAAACACGGCATCTACACCGCCGCTGAAAACCGCATAAAATCACTGAATACGATGTTCATTGGCGAGGGTGGATTTGTTGATACGGATAAAATACGATGGCAAAATATCCTCTAATTCTCGCAGTCGGTCTTTGAGCAAAAAGCGGTTGCCTTTCGTATCAATGGCAATTACCTTTCTATCAATAACAGTAATGCACTCTATTTCTCCGAAGGAAAGCTTTCGTTTTTCTTCTTCGCGGTGTCCTATAATAAAGTCTGCTCCAGAAAAGCTATGCACAAGATCTTCTATCTCTTGTGTCAGAGAAGAAGGCGTGTGAACGATTGCTATTATTTCTTCTTCAGCATCTTTATCAATGATGAGTTTGTACTTCATTTTCAATATCCTTACTGTTTTTTCATTTGTCTGAGGAAACAGAACACAGCAATCACCGTTATTGCTACGCTATACAGAACAATCGGCAAAATATGTGTTGCTGCAAGCCCGAAATCTCCGCTAAACAACGCTTTTTCCATTTCGGCTGCGTGAACGAATGGGAGAGCATTGGCTATTTTCTCAAAGACTCCACCCACCAGTTTCAAATCAAACCATACACCCGAAAGCCACGCAGAGAGATTGGTAAGTAAAGCTCCGCAAATACCGCCAACCTGTTTAACGCCAAAAATACTGCCACACAAAAGTCCGAGTGCGATATTAAAAATTGCCATAGGTATCATACCGATAACCGCATAAATAATATTCACGCTGAGCGTAAGCCCCAAGGGAATCGCAAACAGATAACAAATAACAGTCTGACCAAGAGCAATGGGCAGAAGCGGAAGCATATATCCAATAATAAAATCAAATCCCGTAAGAGGTGTTGTGTATAGTCTTTGTAAGAGTGCGCTTTCTCGGTCTTTGGCAACCAAAGTTGCAGAAAACAACGTCATAAATGACAGTCCAAATACAGTAATACCGGGAGTCAACGTGTCGATTTCAAACAAGCTCACGGGAATATTCGTCTGCAAAGCACTGAGAAGCAATAGTATCACCAATGGGAAGCCCAAACCGAAGCCGAGATTTATGGGATCGCGCAAGATCTCTTTCGTGCATCTTTTAGCGAAAGTCATCATTTTCATATCACGCCCTCCTTTACGATAGAAACAAACGCCGTTTCAAAATCGTCCGTTCCCGCCTTCGCGTTAAGCTCCCCGACGTTTCCCACAGCGAGAAGTCTGCCGTCCTTCATAATACCTATGCGGTCGGAAAGCGCCTCGGCTTCTTCCATATAGTGTGTAGTATAAACAATTGTAGCACCATTTTTATTTAATTCTTTAATTCCCTCTAAAATACTATTTCTACTTTGAGGATCTACTGCAACAGTTGGCTCATCTAAAAATATAAGTTCTGGTTTATGTGCAATACCACAAGCAATATTTAATCTTCTAAGTAATCCACCAGATAGTTGTTTTGGTCGGAATTTTTTAAATTCTCCAAGTCCAGTTAATTTTATTGCGTCCTCAACATATTGTTCTCTTTTCTTTTTATTTTTTATATATAATCCACAAAAATAATTAATATTTTCATAAACTGTTAATTCATTAAAAACTGCAACATCTTGAAAAACAACACCAATTTTAGATTTTATATCATAACTTTCAGGTGTCATTTCTTTTCC
>CALGCW010000105.1 GCA_937884385.1 uncultured Clostridia bacterium
CAACCTTTTCGCCCTTAGCGGTGAGGTAATCGATAACTTCTTCTGCAACGTCGCAGATGGAGCCCATAGCGATGATTACTCTTTCAGCATCGGGAGCACCGTAGTAGTTGAAGAGCTGATAGTTTGTGCCGAGCTTAGCGTTAACCTTGCCCATATATTCTTCTACGATAGCGGGAAGAGCGTCGTAGTAGCTGTTGCAAGCTTCTCTGTGCTGGAAGAAGATGTCGCCGTTTTCGTGTGAACCGCGCATAACGGGTCTTTCGGGGTTGAGAGCTCTCTTTCTGAAAGCTTCAACAGCGTCCATATCGCACATTTCCTTAAGATCGTCGAAATCCCAGATTTCGATCTTCTGAATTTCGTGTGAAATACGGAAACCGTCAAAGAAGTTGATGAAAGGAACTCTGCTCTTGATTGTTGCAAGGTGAGCAACTGCACCAAGGTCCATAACTTCCTGTGTATTTGTTTCAGCGAGCATTGCGAAACCTGTCTGACGGCAGGCATAAACGTCTGAATGGTCGCCGAAGATGTTAAGTGCGTGTGAAGCAACACAACGAGCTGATACATGGAAAACGCTGGGAAGAAGTTCACCTGCGATTTTGTACATGTTGGGGATCATAAGAAGAAGACCCTGAGAAGCAGTATAAGTCGTTGTGAGTGCGCCTGCTGCAAGAGATCCGTGAACTGCGCCTGCTGCGCCTGCCTCGGATTCCATTTCAATTACCTGAACGTTCTGACCGAGAATATTCTTTGCGGGCTCGCCGAAGATGTTCTTGTCAGTTGCGGACCAAGTGTCCGTCACCTCAGCCATGGGGGATGAGGGAGTAATGGGGTAGATAGCGGCTACTTCTGTGAACGCATAGGATACGTGCGCGGCAGAAGTATTACCGTCCATGGAAATTTTCTTTCTCTGAATTGCCATGTTTCAAATCCTCCTAAAAAGTTTAAAAAGTTTATAAGATTGTTATTATTTTAACACCAAATTTAATTTTAGCACAAAATCGCGCCATTGTAAATAGATTTAATTAAAAAATCACTCGATTTTTAATGGTTTTTTTGTTAGTTTTTTGATTATGTGTGTATATATAACACAATATTCTCTTTTTGTGGGTGATTTTTTGATTTATTACGCACTTTGCTTACAGAGAACCAATATGTTGTTTTGCCCCGCTTTTTCAAAAGCGGGCGCCCGCGCGGCGTTAGCGCAAAAAACGGCATTTTTTGACTTCTTTTTTATAAGAAAAAGCGTTAAAGTCTTTCGATGTTCAAAATCTCTGTTATTTAAGGAGTCCTTTGCTTAAATCGGGCGCGTATATGACTTTTGTTTTTGCAAGCATATCTCCCCATCTTCGGAGATCTCCTCGCAACAATACAGCTATTCCTTCAAATGCGTGGAGGGGCGTAGTCAGGTTTCTAATGATGCGCTGACGCACCGTGGTTTTGCTTTCTCCATCTTCATTCACAATGTGTAATCTCAAAATTTGCTTGCCCAAACTTCTTCCGCGCGCATCGCGAAGAATCATAAGCAATACACTAATTATTACCGCCATAAATTTCAAATCCACATCAGCGAAGCGTTGGACTATGTAATAAGCTAAATACCCAACGAACATAGAAGCAAACATGTCAATATATACGGCAACAACTCTTCTTGCAAGTGTTCTAACAAATTCCATATTGACCTCCTAGTTAACATGTATTATTACCGCGCAAGATCCTTCGGTCGCTTTGCTCACTCAAGGATGACGGCGCGGGTTTATAGTTTGTACAAACCTTGTAGGGGTCGGCGCGACTCGCAAACGAGGACATTCCGTTTCCAAAGCAATGTAACCTTAGCCTTTCTCCGGGAGGAAGGGGGACCGCTTGCGGTGGAAGGAGCCCGCGAAAACTATAGTT
>CALGCW010000106.1 GCA_937884385.1 uncultured Clostridia bacterium
GACCGTCGTACTCGTACGTAAGGGCAGGATTGGAGCTTCAAAACCGATAAAATGCCCGCATTTTATCGAAAATTTACGCAGAATATGCACAAACCCAAGCAACAAAAGTTTTTTGCGAGCTTTTTTTCAAAAAAGCGAAAATCCTTCCTTTGTCACTTCTCCCCGATAAATCCCAATTTATCTGACAAATCACACTTGATTTATTTATCAAAAGGGTGTATAATAGTTAGTGGTGACTAACCGAATGAGGTGAATATAAATTGAAAAAGTATAATATAACAGGAATGAGCTGTGCTGCGTGCTCGGCGAGAGTTGAAAAGGCAGTTTCTGCGCTTGACGGAGTTACAGTCTGCTCAGTCAATCTGCTTACAAACTCTATGGAGGTCGATGGCAGCGCGACGGACGGTGAGATCATTGCAGCCGTCACAAAAGCGGGCTATGGAGCGTCCTTGCACGATTCAAAACCGCAAAAAAGCAGCGAAAAATCATCAAAAAGCAAATCGAATGATGAGATATCGACATTGAGAAACAGATTTATCGTTTCTCTTGCCTTCTTGCTCGTGCTTATGTACGTTGCAATGGGACACAATATGTGGGGACTTCCCCTCCCCTCGTTTTTTCACAGAAATTACGAAGCAATTGCCATTTTACAGATGCTTCTTTGCATCATCATAATGGTAATCAACAAAAAATTCTTTATCAGCGGCTTCAGATCAGCCATAAAGCTTGCACCCAATATGGACACACTCGTGGCACTTGGATCGGGAGTATCTTTCATTTACAGCGTTGTTTTGACATTCAAAATGACACAGCCTGTGTATGATTTATCAGCAACAGGCGATATTTCAAAAGCGGAGCTTCTTCACGGCCTCTATTTTGAATCTGCGGCAATGATACTCGTGCTTATCACACTTGGCAAAATGCTTGAAGCTATCGCCAAGGGTAGAACAACCGACGCACTTGATAAGCTGACTTCCCTTGCCCCCGAAAGCGCGACGGTCATTCGCGACGGCAAAGAGATAGTCATTCCCATAAGCGAGGTTCGTGTAGGTGACGTGTTCATAGTTCGCCCCGGCGAGAGCGTTGCTGTGGATGGATTCGTGCTGGAAGGTGAAAGTGCTATCGACGAGAGCGCATTGACAGGCGAGAGCATTCCCGTAGATAAAACGGCAGGCGACAGCGTTTACTCCGCCACCGTTAACCGTTCGGGATTCCTTAAATGCCAAGCGACCGAGGTGGGAGAAGCCACTATGCTCTCACGCATCATAAAGATGGTCGAGGATGCTTCGTCAGGCAAAGCTCCGATAGCAAAGATCGCCGATAAGGTCTCGGGTGTTTTTGTACCCACTGTTATTGGAATTTCCATAATCACATTTATTGCTTGGACTCTACTTGATAAGGATTTTGCGTTTTCACTCACAAGAGCGATATCCGTTCTCGTTATCAGTTGTCCCTGCGCGCTTGGACTTGCAACTCCCGTTTCCATTATGGTGGGCAGTGGAGTAGGCGCAAAGAACGGAATACTCTTCAAAAACGCAACATCACTTGAGCAAGCAGGCAAAATAAAAGCCATCGCACTTGATAAGACCGGCACGATCACACAGGGCGAACCAAAGGTAAAGAGCATCGTTTTCGAATCCGATGCAGACGAAGATGAGCTTCTGAGTCTTGCATACTCGCTTGAAAAGCAAAGTGAGCATCCTCTTGCACGTGCGATAGTGCAGTACTGCGAGGAAAAGAGCATTGCTTCCCTTCCCGTCACGTCGTTTAAGGCAATAGCAGGCAACGGACTTGAGGGAGAGGTCGACGGCATACTCATACGCGGCGGCAACGAGGCATTCATCTCGAAATACGCCACTATCTCCGATAAATTAAAGAACGAGGCGACAAAGCTTTCCGAAGAGGGCAAAACAACGATGTTCTTCTCAAAGGGAGAGCAAACTCTTGGAATAATAGCGGTTGCCGACACTATACGTGCAGACGCAAAGGAAGCCATCGCGGAGCTTAAATCTATGGGCATCAGAACCGTAATGCTTACGGGTGACAACGAACGCACCGCACGTGCCATTGCTAAAGAAGCAGGTGTCGACGAGTGCATCGCGGGCGTCCTTCCCAACGGCAAAGAAAGAGTTATTGAAGATCTTAAAAAATACGGCAAGGTGGCTATGGTGGGCGACGGCATAAACGATGCGCCCGCACTTACAGCCGCAGATACGGGCATTGCCATTGGCTCGGGAACAGATATAGCGATAGACTCTGCAAACATCGTGCTCATCAAGAGCAATTTGGCAGATCTTCCCGCAGCTATAAAGTTAAGCAGAAAAACACTTAACAACATCAAATTGAGTCTTTTCTGGGCATTTTTCTACAATTGTCTCGGAATACCGCTTGCGGCAGGAGTATTTATTCCCTACGTCACCCTGACCCCAATGATAGGTGCTGCGGCAATGAGCCTTTCAAGCTTTTGCGTCGTCACGAACGCGTTAAGGCTTAATCTTGTAAAGATTTATAAAAAACACAATTCACATAAAAAGGAGTTTAAGAAAATGACAAAAACAATTAAAATTGAAGGTATGATGTGCCCTCATTGCGAGGCACACGTTAAGAAGGCACTTGAAGCGGTTGCAGGCGTTGAAAGTGCAACTCCCAGCCACGTTCAAAAAAATGCGGTAGTAGTTTTGGCTGCTCCCGTAAGCGACGACACTCTCAAGGCGACCGTTGAGGCGCAGGGATACAAGGTGATCGGAATAGAATAATTAAAAAAAGCCACCGTTCGGTGGCTTTTTGATTTTATTTTTTAGTCCAAGTGGACGGTGAAAGCGCAATAAGAAGCGGATATATCTCAAGACGGCCGAGAAGCATCGCCAATGATAAAACGATTTTTGAAAACGCGCTGTAATCCGCATAGCTTGACACGGGACCTACAGAGGACAGCCCAGGTCCTATATTGTTAAAACAGCTAAGTGCAGCAGAAAACGTAGTTTCAAAGTCAAAGGGCTCAAAAGAAATAACGAGCACTATTACCACAAAACAAAAAATGTAAAGCGCAAGATATGTGCCTACGCTTGCAGTGATAGTTTTATCGAGTGCCTTACCCTCAAATTTTACAGTTGTGACCGACCTCGGGTGAAGAATCCTTTTCAACTCTTGCTTTATGGTCTTCATAAGCATAACTACCCTCGTAACCTTAAATCCGCCACCGGTCGACCCTGCACACGCGCCAACGAACATCAAAATGAGAATGACGGTCTTTGAAAGTGTGGGCCAAAGGTTGAAATCAACTGTTGAATAACCTGTTGTGGTTATGATGGATGATACCTGAAACGCAGCTGCACGCAATGCTTCTCCAAAGCTATCAAACGAAGGGTAGATATTGATACATATTATCGCTGTCGCACCCACGGTGATCCCAACGTATGCCCAAAACTCACCACTTTTTATCGCTGAACGGAACTTTTTCATCAAAAAGAGATAGTAAAGGTTAAAGTTTACACCAAATAGGAACATAAATACCGTAATAACCCACTGAAGATATGGACTGTAGGATGCAATACTATCACCTTTCATTCCAAAGCCACCGGTACCTGCAGTTCCAAATGAGTGAATTAGACTTTCAAACAGATCCATTCCGCCAAGTAATAAAAGAACAATCTGCACAAGAGTCATTACAAAATAGATCACGTACAAAATTCTTGCGGTCGCCCTTGCGCGAGGAACTATCTTGCCAACTATGGGACCGGGCATCTCTGCTCGCATAATATGTATGGAACGGTCGGATATCGAAGGGATAAGCGCCATTACAAACACAAGAACTCCCATTCCGCCGACCCAGTGAGTAAAGCTCCTCCAAAACAGGCACCCGTGGGACATTGCTTCAATGTCGGTGAGTATCGACGCGCCCGTTGTAGTAAAGCCGCTTACCGTTTCAAAAAATGCGTCAATATATGACGGAATATCTCCGCTTATCACAAAGGGCAACGCGCCTATCGCAGACATAATAAGCCATCCGAAGGCAACTATCACGAAGCCCTCCTTGGCAAAAATCAGCTTATTATCGGTACTGAAGCAGAAATACAATACTCCACCGATGAGTAAAGCGATACCTACGGTTATAGCGAACGCGATAGCAGTCCTTATCTCACCGTAGATAAGTGCAGTTATAAGGGGCAGAATCATCAATATCGCCTCGGAAAGTGTTAACTGACCAAGAGTCGAAAATACCATTCTTTTATTCATAAGCGCCCCCGTCAGATAAGTATATCGTCAAGATCGTGAAGTCTTTGCTCTGCAGATATCACGACTACTCTGTCATCCGCAAGGATCATATCATTACCTGAAGGAATGATGGTCCTTCTTCCGCGGGTTATACCCGCGATAAGTATATTTGATTTAAGCATTATATTTTTAAAGGGAATGCCTATTACCTTTGATTCCGGAGCAACTTTGAATTCAAGCGCTTCCGCTTTGCCGTCTACGAGCTTATAAAGTCTTTCAACGTTAGAGCCCTTTGTATTTTCAAGAGCGCGGGCATATCTTACGATGATATTTGAGGTCAAGCGTGACGGAGAAATAATGGACTCAACTCCCAACTTCTCTGCCATCGTCAAAAGCTCATCTCGGTTTATTTTTGCAATTACCTTTGAAACGTTCTGCATCGATGCAAATATTGAAAGCATCATATTCTCCTCATCCATTCCCGTGAGAGAAACGAAAGCATCCATATTGGATATCCCCACTTCGCAAAGGAGCTCCTGATGCGCGCCGTCGCCTTGAATGATCATGGCATCCGATAGTTCCTGCGACAAAAATTCGCATCTGTCAAGACGCTTTTCAATAATCTTAACGTCAACACCAAGGGATATCAGCTTTTTTGCAAGATAATATGAGGACTTGCCGCCGCCAAGTATCATTACGCTCTTCGCACGCTTGCGAAGAAGTCCAAGACGGCGAAGAAGCTTTGCAATCTCACTGTGTGACGCTACGACTCCTATCCTGTCGCCCGCACGAAGCTCAAAGCGACCGTCGGGGATATAAACGCGGTTATTCCTCTGCACTGTGCAGATAAGGTATTCCTCGTTATATTTTTCTTTCATCTTGATAAGGGTCATTCCGTTAAGAGGAGAATCCTGCGGCAGGATTATTTCAACCATCTCGATATTTCTTCCGGAAAACCTCTCGATCTTTACTGCAGACGGAAGCTGAAGGATATTTGATATCTCCTCTGCCACGAGAAGCTCGGGGTTAAGAGATATTGAAAGGTCAAGCTGTTGACGAAGGAAGCCTAGGCTCTGATCGTTATACTCGGGATTTCTTATTCTTGCAACGGTGTGCTTTGCTCCAAGCCTTTTGGCAAGAAAGCAGGTAAGCATATTCATCTCGTCCGAGTCCGTCACGCTGACAACGATATCAGCATTTGCAACGTCAGCATCCGCAAGCGTATCACAGTCAACGGCATTTCCGCAGACACCCATAACGTCAAACATATCCGCAGTTTCATTAAGCACGACGGAATCATTATCCACAATAACGATATCGTGCCCCTCCGCGGTGAGATTTTCGATCATTGACCGACCGATTTTGCCACATCCTACGATGATAATCTTCATATATACTCCATTCTTCGCAAAAGCGAGAAAAAATTACTATTCTATCGGAAATTATAGCACAACAACAAGTAAAAATCAATAGAAAAGAAAAAAGTCCCAAGCAATTGGGACTTTTTTTAGTATTAAAGTGCATTCCAGCTCACGTTTAAAACGTATTCATTCTCGCTAAGCTTTTGCATCAGTTCTCTTTCGTTCACCGTGTGAACTATATTGAAATGCAGCTTGTAGAGCTTCGTCTCTCCCTCTTTGTTCAGCTTTATAGAATGGGGAGTGACGCCTATCATAGCCGCAAGACCCGTGACAACGTCATCCACCTCTACCTTTTCCGGCATACGAACCTCGACCTCAAGGGAGTAGTGAGTCTCAATCTTCGCAGATACCTTTGCCAAAAGAAGTTGGATAACGATGATAAGGCACGTGGCAAACAATGTGATCGCATACATTCCCGCACCAGCGGCAATGCCTATACCCGCGGTCGTCCATATACCTGTTGCCGTCGTAAGTCCCTTTACAGATGCGCCACGAACAAAGATAACACCCGCACAAAGGAATGAAACGCCCGTGACGATATTGGACGCGATCCTCGATGCGTCAGCGCGGTATTCCGGCGAAAGATTGAGATCTGTAAAGCCATACTGCGACACTATCATAAACAGCGCCGCGCCAAGTGCTAAGATTATGTGGGTCTTGATGCCCGCATCCTTCCTTCTGACACTTCTCTCAAAGCCGATAATTCCTCCGCAAAAGCATGCAAACAAAAGCCTGACAAATAGTTCGTGCTGACCTACTATGCTATGTACTATCTGTTGTATATTCATAAATACCTCCCAATAACGAAAAATATGAAATCCTTATAGTCTATGTTATTACTGCGATGCAAGCCTATCTCGAAGACGTTTCTGAGTATACCGTAAGATGCCAAAACAATAACGCTTGCCGCAAGCACCTCCTTGTGCCACGGTCTTAAGGACGCTCTTCCCTTCTTAATATACTCATAATAATATGAAATAAGAACGGAAAGGACGAATGGCAGAAGCACGAATGCCGCCGCATTAAAATACAGCGCAGAGGAAAAATCCAGCGAGATCAGTGCAAGAAACATCCTGCTGATACCGCAGCCGGGGCAAAGAAAGCCAGTGAGCAGATAAAATGGGCATTTTATCCCGATATCAGTAATAGAATGAAAAATATAGTAGCCAATACCTATCGCCAATAGTATTCCTACGTTTCTAAATAACTCGATCGCACGTTTTTTCAAATTCTTCCCT
Source organism: uncultured Clostridia bacterium (assembly GCA_937884385.1). GTDB lineage: Bacteria > Bacillota > Clostridia > Oscillospirales > CAG-272 > RGIG4608. Next base: position 6,875 of record CALGCW010000106.1, read on the forward strand.
CTTCTTTTTGGATATCGTTATATTATATCACACTTTCATTACAAAATCAATAGAAATATATGCAAATATAACAAAATTATGGCTTTTTTTCGCACAAAATAGTGAAAATTGTATTTGCGCCTTAAAGTTATCTCGCTTTATTTTATTAATATCTTGACAAATAGTGAAAAATAAGGTAAAATCATTATGTAAGTAAATCTTGATTTAAAGGAGTGACTTGATATATGAAGAAATTTTTATCATTTTTGCTTGTTATGACATTTGTTTTCAGCGCATTCGCTGCTTGCCCCGTTTTTGCGGCAGGTGAGGCTGAGTCTGCTTCCCCTTCCCTCGATCTTAGCGATATCAAGGGAACGCTCTCGTCTTTAAAGGATAAGCTTTTCGGCTTTGTCAAGGACATTATCGCAAAGATAATGAGCAATGAAACGTACAAAAATATCGCAACAGCTATAGGTGCAGTCCTTGCATTCATCTTTCTTCCCATCATCATCGGCCTTATTATCGTAGCATACGTTGCAATAGGTGCAATGGTTCTCGTTGCAGGTGCTCTCGTGGCTGTCGTTGAGATATTCGTATCAATATTCTCCGGTTTTATTCCCCTTTGATCATTAGACTTAGCATTCGACCCAAAAGGTCGGATGCTTTTTTTGTTTCTGGAAATAAAGAAAAACAAAAGACCAACCCAGAGGGTCGGTCTTTTGTTGGAAAACTATGAAAAAAGGTTTTTAGGAAAAAACTCACATTCTATTTCAAGGAAAAAGTCCAAGCTCACTTGGACTTTTTCTGGTGGGGGATGGTGGATTCGGACCACCGAAGTCAGTGACAACAGATTTACAGTCTGCCCCCTTTGGCCGCTCGGGAATTCCCCCTGGAGCTGGTGATCGGAGTCGAACCAACAACCTGCTGATTACAAATCAGCTGCTC
>CALGCW010000107.1 GCA_937884385.1 uncultured Clostridia bacterium
CCTGCCAAGGTCTTGGGATCCACACCGCCTTGCGTTGCGTGGGTCGCAAAGGTGTGGCGAAGGTCGTGGAAGCGTATCAGCGGAAGCTCCGCGTTTTTGAGGATCACCTTCAGCTTTCGGTAGGCTGCTTCGGGGTGTATCGGCTGTTCGGGATTTAAGAATGCCGGAAACACCCATTCGGTGATTGCCGTTTGTTTACGGTTTTGCAGTACCTCTCTGACACTCGGCGGCATAGTGATAATTCGAGTACCCGTGTTCGTTTTGGTTTCTCCGATATTTAAGCCACCGCCTTTCTTTGCTGACACCGACCTTTGCACTCGGAGCTTGTTGGCATCGAAGTCGATGTCACTCCATTTGAGTCCGCATATCTCGCCACGGCGAAGTCCTGTCATGACCTCCACGTAGAAGAAGTCGTTCCAATACGGTTCTTCCTTGATAGCTTCCATAAATCTTTCAAGCTGACCGTCATCAAGCACCTGCTTTTCGGTGGTTGTCTTTTTCGGGATGGTAGTGCCGTCCGTGGGATTTCGCACGATAAGCCGTTCCTTGACCGCTACGTCCAATGCCTGATGCAGTAGCATGTGTACCTTACGCACCATCGTGTTGGACAGCTCGTAGCCATAAATCGGATGGGGCTTGGCTCTACCTTCCTTTTTGACCTTGTTGTAGAATCTCTGCACGTCAGCCATGGTAAGCGACGTTAGCTGTTTGTTGCCGATAAAGCGTTTGATCTGATGCTCTGCCATACAGCGGTATCCTTCTATCGTGCTCTCACGGAGGGTGAACATCATATACTCGTCCAGCTACTTGTCCATCCACTCGCCGAGCGTCATTCGGCAATCTTCGGTGAGGTCAACGTCACGGTACAGCTCTATGAGCAGGTGCAGCTCCTTCAGTGCGCTTTTCTGCGTTTTGGCGAATGCCGACTTGTACATGGGCGAGCCGTCATTCTTGTGACCGATGATGATGGGGCTTCCCATCTGCCGTCCGCTCGCTTGCGGATCGTACCGTCACCCTGCGGTCTGCGTTTTGCCATTATAAATCACTTCCTTTCTGTGAATTTCTCTGTATCCCAAACATATCACATGTTCGAGACAATATCCAGCGTTTTTTCGAATAGTTATCAAATTGTTATCAAAGCTCCTTTCGGTTAATACATAAGAATGCCTTGCCTCTTGGCTTGGTCTTCACGGCGTTGCTTCTTGTCGATACCGTGGTAATCGATCGTATGCTCTTGACTGTACATATCCTCGCTTCTCTCGTCAAGGATGTTGCCTGCGTAATAAAACAGGTCGCATACGCCGATGACGATCCGCGCGTTGAGCCCTTGCTCGATAGAACGTAGCACCTCACGGGCAGGCTCATAGCCTTGGTTAGCTGCAGAGGAAAGGAAAGCTTTGCCCGCCTCATGATCCTCGTACTCGTAGTAAAGCAGTAGCCCCGCTCTCGTCTGTCTTTTCAAGATAATATCTGCCGAGACGGTAGAAGATCATCGGGTCATCACGAAAGTCAGCGTGGAAAGAGAGATAATCAAAATCGTTTTTTCTCTCCTTCAGCTCTGAATAATCGTAGCTGATCTCTCGCTCCGACTGTGCGGACGGAGAGAAAATCTCCGCCGCACTTGTGACAACAGCATTGCGAATAGATTTGAATTCTTCGTTGTCCTTGATGGGAATCTTGTCGGCAACCTCATCGGTATAGGTACGAACGATCTCGCATTTGTAGCTGTACCACGCGTCATACATTGCCGAGATCTGCTCGTCAGAGCCGAGCAATTTTACGATATCCTTGACCAGAGCCTTGGTATTTTTATCGAGATAACCGTAGACCTTTTTGCCCTTATGCTTCGAAAGCTTTTCGGAAAGCAACTCCATTTTTGCAAGAATTTCGAGTGAGAAGGCGTGGTTGCCGCCGTTGATCTGAGCGCAAAGCTCGGCGATTCTACGGCGGCAATGCTCCTTGATATCCTCTCTTGCCTCGGTCTGCTTTTTATAAATCTGCAGATGCTCTTGGCGAAAGATATCCGAGGCGAGAGTCTTCTTGATGTTGTGGATGCCCTCGCGAGAAAGATACGGCTCTTGCGGTCGGGACGACCACACCATCATGTGGACATGAGGGTTGGTTTCCTTGTTGTGATAGGCGGCGACCCAGCGAAGATTTGAGGGAGCGATGCCCATCTCTTTTGCAATAATATTCCGTCGTGAGCGCAGGAGATTGACCCATTGCTCGGCAGAATTGTAGCCCACTCTTTCGGCATCCTCGCGCTTCAGAGAGACAATAAATCCCCATACGTTGCCGGGATGATTGTCTATTTCCTCGCTGACTTTCGAGAGAGAAACGTCAACGCCTGTGTCGGAGAAGAGTCCGTGAGAACCACGGCGCTCACCGATATACCCAGCCATTCCGCTTCGGAGAATTTCTACGCCCTCGCGCGTTCCGATATACTGCGCATAGCCTCCGCGAGATTGACCCGACTCGGTTCGATGTCCGGGCTTATAGAACGGCGCTTTTACAATAATTTTTGCCATTCACACCTCGCAATCAGAAGCGGAAGGAGCCGTTGGTTTCCTTCATATGGCGGATGGCATCAGCTCGCATCTGCTCCATATCTTCTTCGGAATAACCCAAATGGTCAGCGAGAAGCTCGGTAAGCATTGCGATCTGAACGCCCATTTTGAACTCAACGTTTCGGATACGACCTTCGCTGTCCTTGATCTTGGAGTCCATTACCGACTCGAGAGAAGGCAGAAGAAAGCGTTCCATATGCTCCTTTTCCAGCCATGCACAATAGAAATCCACGGCTTCACGGATGAAGGAATTGCGAGACTTTTTGCCGTATTCATCAGTGAGACGGT
>CALGCW010000108.1 GCA_937884385.1 uncultured Clostridia bacterium
GCCAACAGTGAGAAAATCGTTATGTGTTGTGATGTGTCACAACACAATTTGCGCGGGATTTATTCGCGAAGCTGATTAAAGCTTTTGCGGAGCTTTTCTCGAAAAGCGACCAATCCAAAGCAAAGTAACTCCTCGCTAAATCAAAATTTGAAGATTATTATAGAAAGAGAAAAAAGTGTAAAAGAAATTGTTTCTTTTACACTTTTAATATTATTGCGGTGATGATAAACAGCACGTAGCAGGCGATGGAGGGGGGCGAGAGCAGAAGCTCTGTGAGGTGCCAGATGACGCGCTCGCGAGGTGTGGTTTTTGAAAAATTATTATAATTCTTATCGCGCGAATACTTGCCGTAGAGTCTTGAAAGGTGTGAAAACAGTACAAACGCGCAAAAGAATGCGGCTATTGCTACAATAAAGGTGAATAAAGTCACATTTGAGCTTACGTTTTTAAGAGAAACGAGGGTCGGCTCTACGAATACCGCGAAGATATTATAAAGGATGTGCATTGCGACTGTAGTTGCAATGGAGCTTGTGGCATAAAGAGTTATGCAGAGAAGTATTCCCGCGAACAGTCTTTGCGGAAGCTCTTCGAAGCTAAATCCCATAAGCGCGAAAAAGAGTGCCGAAACAAGGGTTGCGGTAAATCTGCCGCGCCTGTCGTGCTCTGTGATGAAAATTCCTCGGTATACGAGCCCTTCAAGCACGGGCGGTATTATGCAGAATGCAAGAAGCAGATAGAGATCGCAAAGGAGAGTTCCGTCCCTGTGGGCGAAAAATGCCCCGTAGAGCGAAAACTCGGTATATCTGCCTTCAAAAAACAAAAGCTTAAGCAGAAGTGAGCCCAAGATGAGCAGTACCGTTGCGTAAAGGACGGTGGGAACGTGATATTTTTTGGGCAGGGCAAGATGATGCGTCGGTACGTATCTTTTGCCCCCTCTTGATGCAATAAAGATAACAAGTGGCGGTACGAACGAGAGGGGAATGATGAGGAGCATCCACGAATTTGTGGAAAAGATCAGAGTGCTGTTTACAATATTGCCTACGCAGAGCAGGAGCATTATGCAAAACGCGCACAGAGCTGCGCCCGAGGGCTCCCAAAGAAGGTGCAACAGGTAATTATTAATCTTTTTTATCAATGTACAGCACCTCGCTTTCCGTTATCAGTATATCGATGCGTTTGTCGTGGCTCTCGGTGGGCAGAGTGTCAAGAATGAGCTGTGAATAGCAAAGCCCTGCCGAGATCCCGACGAAGTTTTGCAGAAATTTATCGTAAAAGCCCTTGCCGTAGCCGAGGCGAGAGCCGTCGGAAGAAAACGCGAGCGCGGGGACGATGCAGAGCGTTTTTTCGGTGATCTCTGCAATTTTTGCTTCTTTTGCGGGCTCGAACAGACCGAATTTTGACTTTTTCAGTTCATTCAGAGAGCTGACCGCGCGGAAGGTGAGAGTTCCGTTATCCTCGCAGACGGGGAAAGCTATCTGCTTTTTGCCCGCCTTTGCAATTTCAAGCAGGGGCAGGGGAGAGATCTCGTTTTTTATGGGATAGTAGAGAAGCACGGTATCTGCGCCCGAGAATTCTTTTAATTTTTCTATATTTCGACAAGCCGCCTCGCTTGCCGTATTTATGAGCTCTTCGCCAAAGGCGGCACGCTTGGCACGGAAGCTTTGGCGAAGGATCGATTTGTTCATATTACCGTTCATTGCTTAATAAATGCGTTTTTTGCGACTTCGTCGGCTTTTTCTTTGCCAAGAAGTGCTTCGATTATTGCAAGACCGAATTCTGCGGCGCATCCCATACCCTTTGCGGTGATAAACTGACCGTCGCTGATCACGCGTTCGTCCTCAACGGTGGCACCGTCGAGGTATTCCTCAAAGCCGGGGAAGCAGGTCGCGCGGTGGTTTTTCAAAAGTCCCATCTGACCGGGGATCGACGGTGCGGCGCAGATCGCGCACACAAGTCCTTCGTTTGCAAGCGCATCGATCACGGCAAAGGAGACTGCCGCGCTTTCCATAAGGTTGGTCGTGCCCGGCATACCGCCCGGAAGTATAACAACTGCGGGGTGCTTATCACAAAATTCTGCCTCGGTAATATCTGCCGCGACCTCAATGCCGTGCGCGCCCTTGACGGTGCTGCCGCCACCGATTGCGACACTTTTTACTTCAAGTCCTGCTCTGCGAAGAAGATCAATGGGCGTTAGCGCCTCGATCTCTTCAAAGCCTTCTGCTAAAAATACGTAGATCATATTATACCTCCTTGGGGTGTGTTGAGTGGGATTATTCTCTTGATTTGATAATTTTTACCGGTTCGATAAAGCGGATTTTGATGAACGGAAGATTGCAATAAGTTCAAATATGGGAATGGACACGTCAACAACTTCGTCATAGAGTGAAAAGGGGATTATCCAGATCAAAAGTAGATTTTATTTAAAGATCTGATCCTTATCATTGTCTGCGTCCTTTGTATTGATTAGTAAAAGCCGATATGGTATCAATATATCGGCTTTTTATGGTTTTATTTATTAAAAAACTCGGGAAGGGAACTGATCTTGATCTCGGTCTCCTCGCGTGAGTTGAGATTTTTGACCTTTACAGTGCCGTTTTCAAGCTCGCTGCCGCCCATAATTACGATGTGGGTATAGCCCTCCTTGAAGGCGTAGTCGATCTGCTTGCCGAATTTCTTTGTGCCAAGATAGAGCGCGCAGGTAATGCCTGCTTCGCGGATTGAAGAGGCGAGGGTGACGTATTCCTTATAGGGAACGTCGTTGAATCTGCAGACGAGGACCTTTGTCTCTCCCGCGTTGAAATCGGGTACAAGGTTATGTGTGACAAGGAAGTTTTCAAGTGTTACGTCGCCCATACCGTAGCCTACGCCGCTTACCTTTGCATTCTTTACGAAAAGTCCAACAAGGTTATCGTATCTGCCGCCGCCGAACATAGCGCGGTTGTTTTCGGGAGCTTCGTCGAACACCTCAAATACAGTGCCTGTATAGTAGTCAAGACCGCGGATGATGCCGAAGTCGAATACGCAATATTTGTCAAGTCCTGTTTCCTTGAGAAGAGCGAAAAGGTCGGAGAGCTCCTTTGCACCGACGGAATCGGGGCAGAGAGCAGTTGCTTCTTCAACGCTCATCGTATAGAGTGCGTCGATCTTGGCAAGCTTTTCGGCATCGATGCCAAGCTCGCCCATTTCCTTCTCATAAACCTCGCGCGGGATCTTGTTCTTCTTGTCAACAACCTTGGAAACGAGCTTTGCACCTTCTGCATCGGAGCCACTGATGGCGCAGATAACGTCATTAAAGAAGCGGCGGTTGTTGATGTGTACCTTGAACATTGTTTCGTCCGCGCCGAATACGCGAAGAACGTCGATGGCACTCTCGATGATGTCCATATCTGCTTCGAAGCCGTCGCAACCGAAGATATCAACGTTGAGCTGCCAGAATTCACGGAGACGTCCGCGCTGGGGGCGTTCGTAGCGGTACATATTGGGTATGGAGAACCACTTGAGAGGCATATTGAGATCGTTCATCTTTGCCGCAACCATACGAGCCACGCTGGGTGTCATCTCGGGACGGATGGCAAGCTGACGGTCACCTCTGTCAGTAAAGTTATATGTCTGTTTCTTTGCGATCTCCTCGCCACTCTTGGCAATGTAGAGCTCAAGCTCCTCGATCATGGGTGCGTTGTACTCCTGATAAGCGGAGCGCTCAAGAACCTCTCTTATCTTGCCGAAAAACCAGTTGCGGAAGCGCATCTCCGCGGGGTAAAAATCGCGCGTGCCCTTGTAGGGCTGTGTAGATAATAAATTGTTGCTCAAAATATTGTCCTCTTTTCTGTAAAAGATGATGTGTGCATATATATTCAGTTTAGTATAACACATTTTTTTGCGTTTGTCTATAAAAACCGGGAATAATTTTGTTTCTGTTGATATTTTTTGTTTGTTAATGATAAATTGGGATTTATCGGAGAGAAGTTACAAAGGAAAGAGTATGTTCTTTTTCGAGAAAAAGAACCAAAAAGCTTTTGTCGCTTGGGTTTGCGGTGATTTTGCGTAAATTTTCGATAAAATG
>CALGCW010000109.1 GCA_937884385.1 uncultured Clostridia bacterium
CAAGCGACAAAAGCTTTTTGGTTCTTTTTCTCGAAAAAGAACATCTTCTTCTTTTTGTCACTTCTCCCCGATAAATTCCAATTTATTTAACAAACAGTTTAGACACTATTGCCGCGATCTCGCAGTAGTCCTTTTTGGCTACGGTCCAGGTAACGACCGCCTCTGCCACGAAAAGGGAGAGAAATTCGGAATTATCAAAGCTCGCCAGATCACAAGAAACCCTGATCGGCTCTGCGACCTGATTTCGCACGAACCCGTGATATCCCGCACTCGTAGTGTTAAAGGATTTTATAGCGATGGGAGACGTAAAAATACCGTAGTGCTCATTAATGAAATCACTAACCTCGCGGTAGAGTGCCTCAACAACGACCATAGGATCTGCCTCACATGCATATTTTTCCGAAACAGTTGCTATCCTTCTCTTCCAATCCTCAAGAAGGAATATCGCAATAAGCATATCCTTTGACTTAAAATAATTATAAAAAGTGCCCAGACCGATACCGCATCCCTTAGCGATGCTTCTGATGGTGACGTTATCATATCCGTTCTCTTCTATCTGCTTTTTCGCCTCGTCGATCAACATTTCCCGAACGTTCTCTATGATTTTAGGCATTGGAATCACCCCTTTACAATATTTTTATGAACTCGTTCATAATAATTATATCATTTTTTTGAGGATTGTCAATAATTTGTCAATATTTTATCGACACATATCGACCCCCGCGCGCCCTTGCCCGACAAATGTTTTGTGCATTTTGACTAAACTTTTTTGCGCTGTTTTTTGGGGATTTTTTTGACTTTTTGAGCAAAAAATTGATAATTTGTTAAAAAAATAACTATTTTTCGCTCAAAAATCTCTCTTTGGAAATTTAAATCAGAAAAATCTTTGTTTAATATTGACAAAGCTTAATATTTATTATATAATAAGATGTCGTAGTATGCGACTGTATTCAGATAATTAAAAATTATAAATAAAAAAATGGAGGTACAATATGGAATTTAAACAATGGGAAGGCTTCCTTGGCGAGACTTGGAAGCGCGAGATCAATGTTAGAAACTTTATCAAGAAAAATTACACCCCTTTCTCCGACGAGCCCGAATTTCTTTGTGGCCCCACAGAAAGAACGAAGAACTCAATGGATAAGCTCAATGCTCTTCTCAAAGCAGAAAGAGACAACGGCGGAGTTCTCGATATAGACGTCAGCAAAACGACAACACTTACAAGCCACGCCCCCGGCTATCTCGACAAGGATACCGATGTGATAGTGGGTCTTCAGACAGACGCTCCCCTTCGCCGCGCAGTCAACCCCTTTGGCGGTATGAGAATGGCAAGAAGCGCCTGCGAAGCATACGGATATAAGGTCTCCGATACGATCGAAGAGGAATTCAGATACGCAAAGACACATAACGACGGCGTTTTCAGCATCTATACCGACGAGATCAAGGCACTTCGTCACTGCGCACTCCTTACAGGTCTGCCCGATGCATACGGACGCGGAAGGATCATCGGCGACTACAGAAGGATCGCACTCTACGGCATCGACGTGCTTATCGAATTCAAGAAAGCGGATAAAAATGATTACGGCAAGAAGGCAATGGACGTCGACAATATGAGAATTCTCGAGGAGCTCAACGACCAGATAAAGGCTCTTGAGGACCTCAAGAAAATGGCTGCAAGCTACGGCTACGATATCTCAAAGCCCGCTTCAAACGCAAAGGAAGCGATCCAGTGGACGTACTTTGGCTACCTTGGAGCAAACAAGGAGCAGAACGGCGCGGCAATGAGCTTCGGCAGGTGCAGCACCTTCTTCGATATCTACATTGAAAAGGATATCGCCAACGGTACACTCACAGAAGAAGAGGCACAGGAGCTTATCGACGATCTCGTCATTAAGCTTCGTATGGCTCGTCACCTCAGAACTCCCGAATATAACGAGCTCTTCGGCGGCGACCCGATGTGGATCACAGAATGTGTGGGCGGTATGGGTGAAACTCATAAGACCCTTGTAACAAAAACCTCATATAGAATTCTTAATACACTTTATAACCTCGGACCTGCTCCCGAGCCCAACCTTACGGTCCTCTGGAGCGAGGCACTCCCCACCCCCTTCAAGAAGTTCTGCGCAAAGGTGTCGATCGATACGGACTCCATCCAGTACGAGAACGACGATCTTATGCGCCCCATCTTCGGTGACGACTACGCCATTGCCTGCTGCGTAAGTGCAATGAAGGTCGGCAAGCAGATGCAGTTCTTCGGTGCAAGAACTAACCTTGCAAAGCTCCTTCTTCTTGCCATCAACGGCGGTGTTGACAATATGTTCGGCACAAGAGTTGGACCTCAGATGGAGGTAATGGACGACTACTACCTTGATTACGATAAGGTCTATGACCGCTTCAAATCCTACCTTGCTTGGCTCTGCGAGGCATATGTAAAGACGATGAACATCATCCACTACAGCCACGACAGATATTCCTATGAGAAGCTCCAGCTTGCTCTCCACGATACCGAGGTTGAACGCCTTATGGCATTCGGTATTGCAGGATTTTCCGTAATCGTTGACTCTCTTTCCGCTATCAAATACGCAAAGGTAAAGCCCATCAAGAACGAAGAAGGACTCATCGTTGACTTCGAGGTCGAGGGTGACTTCCCCAAGTACGGCAACGATGACGACCGTGTTGACGAGATAGGCCAGAGAATCATTCACAGAATGATGACAGAGCTCCGCAAGACTCCTACTTACAGAAACGCTATCCACACTCTTTCGGTTCTTACCATCACCTCAAACGTAGTATACGGTAAGAAAACGGGCGCAACTCCCGATGGAAGAAAGAAGGGCGAAGCGTTTGCTCCCGGTGCTAACCCAATGCACAACAGAGAGAAGAACGGCGCGCTCGCGTCCCTCAACTCCGTTTCCAAGATGCCCTACAGCGACGCGATGGACGGCATCTCCAATACCTTCTCAATCGTTCCCGACGCACTCGGCAAGACAAGGGATTCGAGAATCAAGAACCTCACGAATATTCTCGACGGCTACTTCGGACATAACGCGCATCACCTCAACGTAAACGTGCTCAACCGCGAAACACTTATGGATGCTTACGAAAATCCCGATAAGTACCCCAACCTTACGATCCGCGTATCAGGATACGCCGTAAACTTCTGCCGTCTCTCCAAGGAACAGCAGAGAGAGGTAATCTCAAGAACGTTCCATGAATCAATGTAATAAAAATACGGGCAGGATCCACAGTTTCCAAAGCCTCGGAACTGTGGACGGCCCCGGTATTCGCTCCGTAATTTTTATGCAGGGCTGTCCCCTTCGCTGCATCTGCTGTCATAATCCCGACACGTGGGATTTCAGCGGTGGCGAGGAGAAAAATGCAGACGAGCTTGCAGAGCGAGTGCTGAGATATAAAGCTTATTACGGTACGGACGGCGGTGTGACGGTCTCGGGAGGCGAGCCGCTGATGCAAGCGAGCTTTTTGACCGAGCTTTTCGCAAAACTCAAGGCGCAGGGCGTGCATACCGCACTCGATACAAGCGGATGCATCCTTGACGAAGACGTCAAAAAACTGCTTGAACAAACCGACCTCGTAATGCTCGATTTTAAGTACACTAACGAGCGAGACTACCTTCAGAATACCAAGATGGAAATGAAGCGCGCTGCTGATTTTCTTGAATATCTTCAAAGCATCAATAAGCCAACTTGGTTGCGCTACGTGGTCATACCGAATATCAACGATAACGACGACTCGGTGCAAAAGCTCTTTGAATTGAAGGAAGCCTACCCCTGCGTCGAAAAGGTCGAGCTTCTTCCCTTCCGTAAGCTCTGCCTCGAAAAGTATGACGAGATGGGAATAGAATTCCCCCTCAAAAATACTCCCGAAGCAAAACAGGAGCAAATAGAAAAGCTCTACCAAAAATACGATAAATAAACTTAAAGCACTTAACCTCGGTTAAGTGCTTTTTGTCACCATACTCCAAATTTTGATTTGGTGAGAAGTTACTTTGCGTAAGAAGAGTCGCTTTTCGAGAAAAGCTCCGCAAAAGCTTTTGTCGCTTGGGTTT
>CALGCW010000110.1 GCA_937884385.1 uncultured Clostridia bacterium
GGTAGGTATCTGCATTCTGTTATATCCTGCGTTTAGTGATTACTGGAACAGCAAGACTCAAAGCCGTGCCATTACGGACTATGAATCTGTTTTGGAAGATTTAGAACCTGAAGACTATACTGCCATTTTTGAAAAGGCGTATGCTTACAATAAAGAACTCTATGAAACGGATTTTCCGTTAAGAGACTATAAACAAGTGTCGGGATACTACGATACCCTTCGTATAACCGATAATGATATGATCGGCTATTTAAAGATCGACCGCATCGGTGTTGAGCTTCCCATTTACCATGGAACATCGGACAAAGTACTGAGTAAAGGTGTCGGCCATTTGGAAGGCAGTAGCTTGCCTGTAGGTGGCGAAAACACCCATTGCGTTATGTCTGCTCACAGAGGCCTTCCCAGTGCTAAGTTGTTTACCGACCTTGACCGAGTAGAAAAGGGCGATACCTTTCAGATTATCATTTTGGATCAGGTGTTGACCTATCAGGTGGACTACATAAAGGTAATAGAACCCACCGATGTTTCCGATTTGCAGATCATTGAAGGCGGTGACTATTGTACGCTCTTCACCTGCACACCATATGGTATCAATACACACCGTCTTTTGGTACGTGGTGTGAGAATTGAAACAATTGAAGAAAAACCGATTATTTATGTCTCCAACGAGGCATTTCGCATAGAACCTTTGCTGGTAACACCGGCAGTAGCTGCACCGATGCTCTTTGTGCTTTTGATTCACCTACTTGTTAAGTACAGAGAGCCGCCGAAAAATACGCAGCAGAAGGAAAAAGAGGAGGGTAGTAAATGATAAACAGAAAAATAGGGATCCTATTCATTTTACTTTGTTTATGTTTTCATCTAATGCCGTGCCAAGTAATGGCGGCATCTACTTCTGATGCAGTTGAGCCGATTATCCCTGAAAACGAGTGTTCATTGACAGTTTCCTATTGCTGCGGTGAGACGGCGTTTTCCGGCATACAAGTAAAACTATACAGAATTGCTGAGGTTTCGGCAGATTTCAGATATACTTTGGCGCAGAGCTTCGCGGCTTCCGGTTTGATTCTGGATGGAATTCGAACCACCGGCGAATGGGATGTAGTTCGTTCTACGCTTGAAGCGCATATTCTTGCGTATAACATTGCTCCGGAATTTACTTCGGTAACAAACGAGGACGGTCAAGTAAGCTTTGAGTCGCTGAAGACTGGTATGTACTTGGCAATCGTCAACCAAGTAGAGCAAGATGATTTACATTGCCGATTTGATTCTGCTTTGATCGCATTACCGGGTCTTGGTTCCGATGGCCGCTGGCAGTATCAAGTTTCAGTGAATGCCAAAGGAGAGGTTTTGCCTCCGGTTGATCCGGATGAAAACGTAGAGCTTAAGGTTCTGAAGCTTTGGAGGGGCGACGAAAACCGAAATGTTCGTCCGGAAAGCATTGAAGTCGAGATATTCTGTAACGGAATCAGCTACGAAACCGTAATTCTTTCGGAAGAAAACCATTGGGCATATACTTGGTTTGCAAAGGATGACGGTTCGACTTGGACGGTGATTGAACGAAATGTTCCGCAAGGCTACACGATGACGGTAGAGGAGCGCCAGTCAACCTTTGTCCTGACAAATACTTGGACTCCAACATATCCTGATGATCCCGGTAAGCCTCCTCAAACGGGAGATACATCGAATATAATGCTGTATGTTCTGTTAATGATTGGTTCAGGAAGTATGTTGATCATCTTAGGTATTACAGGAAAGAAATCGCGCTTATGAAGATGAAAGGTTTTTCAATTCAAAAAATCTGCATTCTTGTTGGCATTTGCCTGCTTGTTGGGGCCATAGTGATACTGGCTTTGTGGAGATGGAATATTAACAACTCCGAAAAGCGAGCGCAATACTATGTCAATACACTACAAGAATTAATTCCGGATCCGCAAAACGCTGCTTTAGAGGAGCGAAGAGATAATACGATGTCTGTATTGTCTGTTGATGGGACGGATTTTGTTGGGATCGTTGAGCTTCCGCGTTATGAGTCTGTGCTTCCGGTCTGCGCCGATTGGGGTAAAACTTCTAAATATCCTTGCTGCTTTAGCGGAAGTATTTACAACGGAACAATGCAGATCGGCGCAACAACACAAAAGGGGCAATACGATTTTTACCGTGAGCTCTCTGTAGGAGATACCGTTATCTACACAGATATGGAAGGAAACCGATATACTTTTACGATTACAAGTTTGCGTTATGAAAAGCACGCAGATCAAGCCGCACTTCAGCACGAAGACGCACCGCTGAAGTTGTTTGTTAAAAATATATATTCTTTTGAATATCTGATTATCTTTTGCGACGTCTTGTGTTAAAATGAAAGAAATAGAAAATAAAAAATATTTGACTTCTTACTTTGTGCCGAATGGAGGAATACAATGAAAAAACTATGTAAAAGAATCATAACCTTTAGCCTTGTATTATGTATGGCCCTCTCTGTTTTTACAGGTGTGGTCTATGCAGCGGATACTGACACCGTCGTAATCCTTTATGAAAACGACGTTCATTGCGCAGTAGAGGGTTATTCAAAGCTTGCTGCAATGAAAAAAGAACTATCAGAAACCTATACAAATGTAGGTGTTGTGTCTGTGGGCGATTTTGTCCAAGGCGGAACGTTGGGTGCTGTATCCAAGGGCGAGTACATTGTAAATCTGATGAACAAGGTTGGCTATGATGCGATTGCTCTCGGCAATCATGAGTTTGACTATCAGCTTCCTCGTCTTAACGAGCTGAATGCTATGTCGAACACAAAGTTTATTTCCTGTAACTTTCAGAAGATTGGCGAGGATAAGTCTTATTTTGAGCCATATACAATTGTGTCTTACGGAAACGTGGACGTTGCCTATATCGCCATTACCACGCCCGAAACCATCAATTCGTCTTCTCCTGCACAGTTCAAAAATGATAAAGGCGAGTTGATTTATACCTTCAACGAGTCAAAGCTTTACGATATTGTACAGACAAATATCAATGCAGCCGAAACCGCAGGCGCTGATTACGTGATTGCGCTTTCCCACATCGGCTACGATGAATCGGGCAACTTGGCTGACATTACCGATGTGATTGAAAACACCGATGGCTTTGACGTGGTATTGGATGCTCACTCTCACTCAGTCATTGAAGAAAAGGTGATCAAAGACAAGAGTGGCGACGATGTTTTACTAACCTCTACCGGAACAAAGTTTGAATACATCGGAAAGCTCACGATCAAGAACGGTGCCTTTGATACCGAACTTGTAGAGGTGGAAAGCTATACCAAAACGGATCCGGTTGTCGATGCATACATAACGGAAATCAATGAAAACTACGCGCAGCTTGGTAACCGCAAGATCGGTGAAAGCAAGGTCGAGTTTATCACACACGACAAAGACGGTAACCGCTTGGTAAGAAACGCAGAAACAAATCTGGGCAATTTTTGTTCTGATGCTCTGCGTGTGATGACCGGTGCAGATATGTCCTTTGTCAATGGCGGAGGACTCCGTGCACCGATGGAAGCGGGAGAAGTTACCTTTAATGATATTTTCTCTGTATTTCCGTTTAATAATCAGATCGTAACTGCAGAAATTTCGGGACAGATACTCATCGATTTTCTTGAAATGGCTGTGATGAACTATCCTGAAGAAGACGGTTCGTTCCCACATATGTCGGGCGTAACTTTCTCGGTCAATAAATCAATTCCTACATCCGTCAAGGTGGATG
>CALGCW010000111.1 GCA_937884385.1 uncultured Clostridia bacterium
GTTCGCTCGCTTTCCCAACCTGTGATGACATATTCTCGGTTGCCGTACTCATTCTCTCGGTAGATGCTGTTACCGTCCGTTCCATCATTTCTGTGAACTGTTCGGTCAGTTCCAGGCAGCTCTCGGCGTACTCGGTCAGCATCTCGATCTGCCGTTCCATATACGAGGTGAGTTCCTCTTTGGTTGCCAGCTCGGTCAGTGATTTCTGTATCGTTGCGAGTATATCGATCTGCGTATTCATCGCGGCGATCAGAGCCTTCCAGTTCACGTCCATCACTGCTGTACAGGGGACGGCGGTTTCCGCTTTCTTCATATGCGCTCTCGCCGTATCCTTTAATTCCTCTTGCGATTTCGTTCCGTATTCTGAACTCATATTCCATATTCTCCTTCAAAAATTTTTCTTCGTGCAGCTTATTATCTCTGCACCGTTTTCCGTCGGGCATGGTGTAGGTGATGCTCTTTCTGTCACGAGTCCACTTCACCTCGTAGCCCTCTGCCTCCATCAAGCGAATAAAATGTTCTCTTGACCGCGCTATCGCCATGGCATCTTCAATCGTAACGATCAGCTGCATCTTCCAGCTTTCCCCGCGCTCGGCGGCGCGGTACTCTCTTGAGGACATCTGCTTGACCTTCTGCGACTGCTCCTTCGGTGGAAGAACTGACAGCCCGTATTGTAGGCACAGCTTGTCCGATTCTGCTCGGAGCCGTTCTATATTTTCGTTGTCCGAATGATATTTATATCCGTTTTCACAGCTCACGCTGTTGACAACAAAATGTGAATGGGTGTGTGCCTTGTCGGTGTGGGTGGCGACGAGAACCTCGAAGCCGGGGAACATCTGCTGTGCAAATTTGACGGCGATCTCGTGAGCCGTTTCGGGCGTAATATCATCGTCCGGGCTGAAGGCTTGTATGATGTGAACGTAAGTCCTACCGTCCTCTTTTTTGAATTGCTTTTTGACAAAAGTGAACTCGGAAAGCACCGTGTCGGTTGAGCAACCGATGCCCGAAATCAGATTCTCATCGGTCTTCTCTCGGTTCATCACATAGGGGAAAATATTATTCATCGGGCATCCTGAAGTAACGAATTTAACGATTGCCAAATCTTTTCGAGCTCCTTTCTTGTTTCTGTTAGGTTGATCTGGGTTGCATATCCCGCATTGACAGCTCTCGTGAGCTGGTTGACATTGTTGCCGATGCGACGAAGCTGTGCAGAGAATTCATCGAGACCGTTGATAATAACGATGTCTTTTTCGAAGACACAGTCCCGAACGAAGTCGCTGATGAGGCGGTAATTGCCGTAGGAATGTTCTTCGATCCACTTCTTTTCTTCGGCAGTCACGCGAAAAGAAATGAAATAATCTTTGTTTTGTTTATTCATTCTAAAGTCCTTTCTGTAAAAAAATGATAGGGGTATGGGCTTAGCCCGATGCCTTTGCGGCCGCCCAAATGGGCGGTCGTAACACAAAGGCGAAACTCGTCATAAAGCGTCTTCATCCCAAATCCTCCGCAGGAACGCAAGGGACGAAAGGGACGGAATCTGTGAGAGCAGAAGAAACAGAGTCACTTGAGTCACTTGAGGCACCGTCAGAGGGAGGACGGTATTTGACCACAACGTACTTTTGTCCGTTGCTCCTTTTGCTCTCAAAGAAAACACCGAGGTCTTCCAGCTGATAACGGTATCGGTTCATCATTTGCTTGAGCCCCTTTGGGTTTACCTCTTTCTCTAACGCTTCGGAAACATGATGAGCCAGTTCGGTATTTGTGCCGACGAATTCATGGCTTTTTGATCTCCAAACGAAGCCAAACACATATGCCATTTCATCGGGAAGCAGGGTTTCGGGCATGGTCAGGCTGTCGGCAATGAGAGTCCAAACGCAGGTGTCTTTGTCAAGCTCAAGCTGTATCTTTCGGTCACGGATGTCACGACCGGAGACGTGGAGCATAGCAAACCGTTCCATTCTCTCGTTCTTATCCAGAACGAAAATGGCATCCGCCGCGCCCGAGATACCTGTACTACCCGAGAGCTTATTGACGGGATCCTTATCGTTCATCTTCCGCAGATGGTGGACGAGCAGAAGACAGATACCGAGCTCGTCCGCCAGCTCTTTGAGGACTCGAAGCTCTGCGTAGTCACCCCCGTAGGAAACATCAGGCGTGGGCGTACGGATGAGCTGGAAGGTATCAATGGCAACCAGAGTGATTGCCGGGTGCTGGCGCTTGAAATCCCGAAGCCAATCGCAGACACCGCTTTCGATGGAAGTGCATCCGGTGGCGAAATACATTCCGTCGGGAACGTTGTCCGTGATGGTGTTCAGGCGCTCCTGAATCCGCCTCTCGCTGTCTTCAAGGCAGAGGTAGAGCACTTCTCCCCTCGCCACGTCAAGCCCCCACAAGGGCGTTCCTTGGGCGACGTGGACGCAGAGGTCAAGCACCAGCCACGATTTGCCTACCTTGGGTGAGCCACCGAGGATGCAGAGCCCTTGGGGCAGTAGTGTGTCGACGCAAAACTTCGTAGGCGGAAGTCTTTTGTCCATGAGTGTTTCACCGTCTATCACGGTGAGCTTGTGAGGATTACTTTGTATTTGTAATCCCTCCTTTCATAAAATATTTTGTTTGAGAAATGAGTTGCGCACCTCGCTTCTCGATATGTGGCTCTTTTTCTTCAGCCTTATTTTTGCAAACACAAAAAGGGTAGGCATCTGTTGCAGAGCATAACGAAAAAACATAAGTCAAAACTTATGGTCTTTCTATGTACACTCTAACGCAACAGATGCCTACCCTTGATTCCCGGTTAAGCGGTCGGGAGGATGGATCGTGTTATTTACGCGATAGATAAAAAATCAATATTCAATTGTCAGTGGCCAAGTGCTGTTATGTGAAAGGTAAGGTTACAGCATCTTTTTCAGCCTATGGGCAACGCAAACGGCAACTCCCTGAATCTGAAGTTCTTCGGGATAGATATCACCGTAGCGTTCTTTGTCCTCGTTACAGGAGCGAAGGAAGTATGCTCCCTTGTTATGATTAAAGCCGAGGACTTTAAGGTTGTTGACACCTTGATCGAGAGCAACGACAATGTCACCGATCTCTGCGGTGTCCTGCTTGCGGATCATCTCGTAATCACCGGGATGAATACCTGCATCGACCATCGACTCGCCCTTTGCAATCAAAGCAAAGAATTCTCCCTTACCGATAAGAGATTCGGGCATGCGGATGTATTCGATGATCTCTTCGGTTTCCTCCTGACCTTCACCGCAAGCGACGTAACCGAGTACTTGCATAGCGTAGTGATTGTGCTCCATTTCCATTCTGCGTGTGCTGACAGAACGACGACCGCTGTATTCAAGTTCACCGTTCTCCTTCATCGCGCTGAGGCAACGGTGAACGGTGGAAGCAGAAATACCCGTCCCCGCTGCAATCTCGCGCACGGAAGGTATCTCATAATATTTATGATAATACTCGTCAATAAACTGAACAATAGCAGGTTTTGATTCGTTTCGTATGCTTTTCATAAGCACCTCCGAGAAATAGAAACGTCTTGTTTCTATATTGTAACATACAGCAGCCGATTTGTCAATGGATAGAAACAGATTGTTTCACAAAATTTAAAATGCCTTTTCTTTGTCTACTGCAGGGCAGTGGTTGAACAGTGAAAGGAACCGCACTTTCGTACGGTTCCTCTGTCGCTCTTTAGAAGTGTATTCCTTCTCCTGGGCGGTCTTCACCTTCGCCAATGTAGTCC
>CALGCW010000112.1 GCA_937884385.1 uncultured Clostridia bacterium
GCAGTACATCCAAACCCACATCGGTGTTGGATACAGAATGATGAGGGTGGAATAAATTATATGTTAATGAAAGGAGATGGTGTCGTGGATACGATTCCCCGAAGTTGCTACTTAAACAAATTCAGCAACTACAGACATTCCAAATGTAAAATAAGGTATGACTCGTATAATGAAATCATTCCGTTTTCGCTACTGTGTTAGCAAGGCGAAACGATGATGGATTCAAGCTTAAGAGATACTATTATTTAATTTTTGGAGGAATTTTGTCTGTTATGATACAACAACTGTTATTGCAATTTATACTTATTTTACTGAATGCATTTTTTGCCGCTACTGAGATAGCATTGATTTCTTTGAATGAAAAGAAAATCAGGGCTCTTGCTGACGATGGCGACAAAAAAGCAAAAAAACTAATCAAGATCATTGATGATCCCACCAAGTTTTTG
Source organism: uncultured Clostridia bacterium (assembly GCA_937884385.1). GTDB lineage: Bacteria > Bacillota > Clostridia > Oscillospirales > CAG-272 > RGIG4608. The sequence goes on from CALGCW010000112.1 coordinate 447, forward strand.
TCCGCTATTCAAGTCGGTATTACCCTTGCAGGTTTTCTTGGATCAGCATTTGCCGCAGATAACTTTGCAGAAAAGTTGACCGGCTTCCTCGTATCAACATTCAACGTATCTGAGGAGTATATCGGTACGATCGATACCGTTTCGGTGATCGTGATCACTTTGATACTCTCCTACTTTACGCTTGTTCTCGGAGAGCTTGTACCAAAGCGCATTGCTATGAAGCATAAGGAGAAGCTGGCGAACGGAGTGTGCGGAATGATATCCGTATTAACGACCGTACTAAAACCGATCATTTGGTTTTTGACCGTATCTACGAATCTTGTGCTTCGTTTGTTTGGCATTGATCCTCACGCGAAGGATGATGCTGTGTCCGAGGAGGATATTGTCGTGATGCTTGATGCAGGCGCGGATGAAGGTACGCTTGATAAAGATGATATTGCGTACATAAAAAACGTGTTTAAGTTAGAGCGTCTTTCTGCGGCAGATATTATGACACCGAGAAGCTCCGTTGTTGCTGTCCCCGAGGATATATCCGAAAGTGATCTTCTTTCCATTATTGAAGAAGAAGGTTATTCACGTATTCCCGTATATGCTGAGTCTGTTGATAAGATTGTTGGTGTTCTCCATACACGCAATTATCTGCTAAAGCGTACTGCCCGCGATTTTAAGTTGGAGGATGTTCTCATTGCGCCCGAATTTGTTCCCGAAACGATTCGATTGGATGCGCTGTTCAAGGACATGCAAGAAACCCATACGCATATGGTGCTTGTGGTCAACGAATACGGGCACACATCCGGAATTGTAACGATGGAGGATATTATCGAGGAGCTTGTGGGCGAGATATGGGATGAACAAGACGAAGCAACAGAGCCTATTATGCCTATGGGTGAGGATACTTACCGTGTTCTGTCGAGTATTTCTATTGACAATTTCTTTGAGTATTTCTCGCTTGAAAAGGGTGAGGATATTGAATCCACGACCGTCAATGGTTGGCTCTCTGAGGTGTGCGGTAATATACCCGAAACAGGTTTTGGGTTTGATTATGCAAATCTGAGTATATCGGTAACATTAGCCGACGAGCAAATGACTCACGAAATTTTAGTCAAGATCATGCCCAAAGTAGAGAAAAACGACAACGATGAAGATGCCGACTTGGTAGAGCGAAAATAACATTTATCTGCCCAAAGGAGGGAAACAAATGAACTATTCAGAAATCACACCGTATATCAAGGAGCTTGCGGCTCTTTCGGATACAAGCAATCACATCGTCCCCGATATGTACGCACAGCACGACGTAAAGCGCGGTCTGCGTGATATAAACGGCAACGGCGTTGTTGCCGGACTTACCGAGGTGTCGCATATCAAGGCAAAGGAGATCGATGCGGAAGGAAATGCCATTCCGTGCGCAGGTCAGCTTTATTACCGAGGCGTTAATGTTCGAAATCTTGTAAAGGGGTTTGTTTCGGATAAGCGCCCCGGATTCGAGGAAACAGTATATTTGCTCCTTTTCTCAAAGCTTCCGACCAAGGATGAGCTTGATGCGTTTTGTGAGCAGCTTTCGCTCTATCGTTCCTTGCCGCCGTCCTTCGTTCGTGATATGATCCTCAAGGCTCCCGGCAAGGATATGATGAATATCCTTTCAAGAAGTGTGTTGGCGCTCTATGCCTACGATGAAAATCCCGACGATATCTCCACCGAAAATATTCTGCGCCAGTGCTTGCAGCTGATAGCGGAATTTCCGCTTCTTGCGGTTTACGGATATCAGTCCTTCCAGCATTACCACAACGGTCAGAGCTTGTTCATCCACTATCCGAAAAAAGAGCTGAATACAGCAGAAAATCTGCTTTACATACTCCGTGAGGACGGTCAGTATACGCCCCTTGAGGCAGAGTTGCTTGACCTTGCGCTCGTTCTTCACGCTGAGCACGGAGGCGGTAACAATTCAACCTTTACAACACACGTGGTAACGTCGTCGGGAACAGATACCTATTCTGCGATTTCCGCCGCGCTTGGCTCACTGAAGGGTCCGCGCCACGGCGGTGCAAACATTAAGGTGATGCAGATGTTCGATGATATGAAAGCGAACATTGATACAAAAGACAAGGATGCGGTGAAGGATTATCTCGTCAGACTTCTTGACAAACAAGCGTTTGACAAGGCAGGACTCATTTACGGTATGGGACACGCCGTTTACTCACTCTCCGATCCAAGAGCAGACATTCTGCGACACTATGCCGAGCAGCTTTCGATAGAGAAAGGACTGCACGAGGAATTTGAGCTTTACCAAACGGTTGAGAAGATGGCTCCCGAGATCATTGCTGAAAAGCGCAAAATGTATAAGGGTGTCAGCGCGAACGTGGACTTCTATTCGGGTATGGTCTATAAAATGCTCGGACTTCCTTATGAGCTTTTCACGCCCATCTTCGCCATTGCACGAATCGCAGGCTGGAGCGCACACCGTATGGAAGAAATACAGAACGCAGGTAAGATCATACGTCCTGCTTACATAAACGTAAAAGAAGAAACAGAATATGTATCCTTGAAGGATAGATAATAACAGCCCTCGTTCCATTACGGAGCGAGGGCTGGCGAAAACAATCGTCAGCCCTCAAAATTTGCGTCGGAGGAAGC
>CALGCW010000113.1 GCA_937884385.1 uncultured Clostridia bacterium
AGTTTTATTCTATAACACAAAGTGATAATTTTTCTCTCGAAATGCGTTATTGAAATTTTGATAAATTTACAGTATAATATAGGTGTCGACAAAAGAAATGCTTTGCAAAGCAATCACTCGTACAAGGAGGAAAAAATGAAACTTGCAATTGGAGAAAATATACGTAACTTCCGAAAGAAAAACGACTTGACGCAAGAAGCGCTTGCCGAACGGTTGGGAGTAACCTATCAGTCTGTCAGCCGTTGGGAAAACGGCTCGACCTATCCCGATCTTGAGCTGATCCCCGCTATTGCCGATGTGCTTGCCATTACCGTTGACGAGCTTCTCGGAATGCCGCAAATCGAAAAAGAAAAACGCGCGGTGAAAGCGTTTGACGAGCTTCGGCGCGAGTGTATAAAGCATGATTATAATGCCGAGAAGATTGTAGATCTTCTTCGTGATATACGAAGGAATTATCTTGACAGCGACTCTGCGTGGCGTCCGTGGTGTGAGGGAAATGGCAGAGCTTTTCGCGATCCCAAAATACTTCCCGAGGTGCGCTTGTTAGCGGAAGCATACCTTGAACGTCGTCCTATGTATCCGCACACAATTCAAACAATGGTGGAAATCGAGGATGAGGAACATTTGGAAGACTTTTTGGGTAAATATACGACACCCTTTGATTGTTCCGCGCGTGCACTGTTGTTTAACAGGTATTTCCGACGCGGTGATGCAGAAAAATTTGAGCCGGAGCGCAGATATCAATTGTATCAAGCATTCAACACATTACTTTGCCCACGCTACTTGCTAAAGTGGGGAGAAAGCAACGAACATAAACAAGCTGTGGATAAATTTATGGAAACCATGCTTTCGTTAATTCGTTGTGATGCTGAGGATAGTCGCCCTGATATGTGGATAGATGATCGCATTGAACTCGGACTTAAATCTGCGGTACGGTCAATATCTGGGGGTAATATAGATGAGGCTCTTTCGAAAACAGAAACTGTTGTAAAGCTGTTAGAGGATACAATGATGATTACAGATGAGGTCGTATTGCCGACATCCTGCCGTTTTATTGAGGGAATGGAATGGCGCGCCGAAGAGAAATGGGATAACCGTGATAATAATCCCGACAGCCCCGAAGAACGAATGATTTTCGTGGCAACTCAAATGGATGGTATGTGTACTTGCTATTGCATATTTCCCAGCGATTATTACGATATGCTGGGCGGAAACGGTTTTGAACCGCTCCGCGATCATCCCGAATTTATAAAGCTTTGCGAGCGCGTAAAAGCGTTAATTGTTACTAAGCAGGACTTG
>CALGCW010000114.1 GCA_937884385.1 uncultured Clostridia bacterium
GAAAAAAGTAACACCCCCAAGTAAAGTCACTAACCGTTAAATCAAAATTAGAAAATATCCTTTACCTCAAAGCAAAAAGAGAGGCGGTTGCCTCTCTTTTTGGTCGATTAAAGTATTATTTGCCGTCGTCGCCCGCACAATAGATGATGGCATCGTCGATAACGTCATTACCTGCACCGATCTCTACCATTTTCCAAGATGCGCTTGTGCCGTGATACGTCACCTTTTTAACGTAAGTGCATTTATAGAATGCCATATTCGCTATTTCGGTCACGTCACGCGAAATGTTGACGAAATTATCCGTCTTACCTGCAGGATAGGTTATGAGTACGCTTCCCTCCTTATTATAAAGCACGCCGCTTGACGAGGAGTAATTTGTGTTTTCCTTATCCACAGTTATTCCCGTAAGGTACTTGCATCCCGAGAAAGCATAATTACCAATCTCGCGAACGGTGGACGGTATCTCGATATCTCTTATCGTTGAGCCGTAAAACGCATAGCTTCCAATTCTCGTCACCGTCTCAGAAAGCTCAATTCCCTTGATAGAGGTGCAGTTTTTAAATGCGTTATCTCCTATCTCAACGACGATATCGCCATTAGGACTCTCCATAGGCACAATAATAAATGAATCAGTACATTCGCCCATACCGTCAAGCGAGCAAGTTCCATCGCCGTTGCTGACAAATGCAAGACCCTTGCTTGATGGGTCTTCAATTGGTCCGTCGGGCTCTCCTGTTGTGTCATCGGGGTCTTTTGGTTCGTCGGGCTCTCCCTCTCCCACCTGAGGGGTGGTGCTTGAGGTGGTAGTAGTGGTCGTTGTGCCGACGTTATCGCCAAGCACGGGTACGGAGTTGTCGTCCCTTGCAATATCCATTGCTATAACTATCATTACCGCAAGTATCGCAACGAGAAGGATGGGAAGGGCTATCGTTATTCCCTTGAAAAGCTTTGATTTGAGTTCGTTTTTGTCCATTGTTTTTTCCTTCCTTATTATTAATTGGTGTATACATTTTATCACTTCCATATTTTTCCTGTCAATCAAAAGAGGTCGAGTAAAAATGACGGCAAAATATCTATCATCTGCTTTTTCAACTGTTTTTTCGTTTGCTTTTATCAAACGCTGTTTTTAGTGCGTTCATTTTATCGGTTTTTGCGAACGATTTTTTTATTGATTTTTGCATAAAACTGTGTTAGAATGAGCATATAATGATATTTTGGAGATAATTATGGCAGAAACGAAGAGAATCATAGCCATTGGCGGCGGTGAGATAAGAAGCAAGGAGACCCTTGAGATAGATAGATATATTGCATCGCTTGCAAGAGAAAGAGCCGGGGAGAGACGTCCTTACGGTCTTTTTATCGGCACAGCGAGCCACGACAGTATGCCCTATTTCAACAGCTTCAGAAAGACCTACACCTCGGTCTTTGACATTAAGGCGGACGTGGCACTAACCGTTTACGGCGAAATGGACCTTGAAAAAATCAAGGGAAAATTTGAAAAGGCAGACTTTATATACATCGGCGGCGGAGACACGCTCTATATGCTCAATCGGTGGCGGGAATTCGGTCTTCTCGACCTTATCAGAGATGCCTATGAGCGCGGAGTTATCATGTGCGGTCTTTCAGCAGGTGCTATATGTTGGTTTGAGGATATATATACCGACAGCGAGCTTGCAGAATCGGACGGTCTTTATTCAATGCAAAAGGGGCTCGGATGGCTTGAGGGAACCGTTTCGCCTCATTACAATGAAAGAGTAAACGATTTTGACGAGATATTGCTGAAAATGGGCGATGGGGCGACCGCTTACGGCATTGAGAACCTTGCGGCGCTTGAATTTGTTGACGGAAAGCTGACTAAATCGATAAGCTGCGGTGGAAAAGCCTGCATTATCAAAAACAACGCCGGTGAATTAATAAAGACCATAGTTTGAGCTGTTTTTTTCGGGGCGCAGTGCGCCCCGCATTTTTTTATTGACAAATATACATTAATATGGTAAAATAATCTTACAAATACAAATATTGGAGGTATTTTATGAAAAGAGTAAACAATAGCCTTGTTAAAAGATTAGTCCTTGTGGCTATGATGATCGCAATTCTTACGTTCTTTACGAGCTGTGACTTTACTTCGTCCAATATGGACCTCGGCGTTTCGATGCTCGGCGGCTCTGTAAGAATGATCTTTGACAGCCTTGTGAACGGCGTCCTCACTTTGGTAAGAGGCGTTTTTGAAGGTCTTTGGACGTTTATTTCCGGTATCTTCTACATCATCTACGGCGCGGTCGCGTGGGTATGGGAGTTTATCCTCGGTCTCTTTTAATTAATTTAAATCATTAAGTGCCAAGCGGCAATCCGCTTGGCACTTTACTGTTGACATACTCAGATGTTCGTGCTAAAATATAGTCATAAAATAGATCGGGGGTCTTTTTATGAAAGCAAAACGTTTTATCAAGCTTTTTTCATTGCTTGCGGCGGTGCTGCTTCTTTTTATCACTCTTGCTCTTCCCATCTTTGCGCAGGACTCAGCATCAACAGCTACTCATCCGAACGATCAATTGCTTGGATGGCTGGTTCTTTTGGTTTATCTTCTTGCCATCCCGTTTTACTTCATTTTTGCAATTATCGGCTCGATCGTTGCCGTTATTGCCATCATAGTAAGTGTGATCGCTGAGATAGTAATCTTTTTTGCCAATCTCTTTGGCATTACGTTAAGCTTCGCCCTCTTTCTTTTACTTTAATACACAGGCTCTGCTTTTTGCAGAGCTTTTTTATTGAATAAAGCCGTGCATCAATTCATAGAATAAACAAAAAACGGAGTTTATTTTATGAGAAAGCAAAGAAAAAGATATGCTATAGGATATGCGCTCAGCTTTGCCCTGTTTTGCATCATTTCAGCACTCATATCGCTCATTTTTATTCTTCCTATGCTGGATTTTGAATTTCCTCTTCCCAGCACGGATGCGGATACTGTGGGAGATGTGACGCTCGTTATAGATGCAGGCCACGGCGGGGAGGATGGCGGGTGCGAGGGCAACGGACTCGTTGAAAAGGACCTAAACCTTGATATTTCCCTGCGTCTGTCAGCCCTGCTTCGCAAGGCAGGTGTGAATGTCGTTATGACGCGCGAGGAGGATGTTCTGCTCTACGACAAGGAGTCTGACTACCAAGGTAAAAAGAAAGCACAGGACGTTCGCCGAAGGCTTGAAATCGCAAGAGAATGTGAAAACCCCGTGCTTGTGAGTATTCATATGAATTACTTTCCGCAAACGCAGTACAGCGGTCTTCAGGTATGGTATTCAAAGACCGATGCGCGCTCAAAAACACTTGCTTCTTTTATTCAATCGGTAGTAAAAAACGGGCTTCAGCCAAACAACAAGCGCTCTGTTAAAGAGGCTACGAGCAGCATATTCCTGCTTCACAACGCAGACTTCCCCGCCGTGCTCATCGAATGCGGTTTTCTCTCGAACACGGAGGAAGCGCGCGCTTTAGGTGACGAAAAATACCGACAACTGCTTGCAGAAGCGATTTTTGAAGCGATTATGTCCTATATTTCGCAGAATGGGACTTGATTTTTTATATGTTTTATTTTATAATGTATATGTAGAATTTTGCAGATAAAAGGACGGATTTTGAAATGAAGGGTCTTAAAACTGTTTATATATGCTCTGAATGCGGTTGCGTTTCTCCAAAATGGCTTGGAAAATGCAATCAATGCGGTGCGTGGAATTCATTCGTTGAGGATGTTATCTCCACATCACCCGAAAAAGCACCCGATGTAAAGCATCGCACTCTGAGCGCGGGCAAGGACAACGTTGCGCTTCGCTTCGACGAGACCGATCTTCCCGACTACATAAGAAGCAACACACGCCTTAACGAGCTTGACAGAGTGCTCGGAGGCGGTCTTGTCATAGGCTCCGTCGTGCTTCTTGCGGGTGAGCCCGGTATAGGTAAATCAACCTTGCTTATGCAGATATCCGATGCTCTCGGCGAGCAGAAGAAGGTTCTATACATTTCGGGTGAGGAATCCGCAGGTCAGCTTAAGCTTCGCGCAAAAAGACTTGGTATCGTAGGCAAAAATCTCTACATTCTCACAGAAACAGAGCTTGAAAAGACACTTGCACAGATAGAAAAGGTTGCGCCCGACGTTATTATCGTTGACTCCATTCAAACGATGTACAGCGATAAGGTATCAAGCGCGCCCGGCACTATCACGCAGATAAAGGAATGTACCCTTGCCTTTATAGCAAAGGCGAAAAACGACGGTATTTCCGTGATTTTGGTGGGTCACGTAAACAAAGAGGGCTCTATTGCGGGTCCTAAGATCCTTGAGCATATGGTCGACGCGGTTCTCTATTTTGAGGGTGACCGTCAGCACTCCTACAGAATAATCAGAGCTATGAAGAACCGTTACGGCTCAACTAACGAAATAGGCGTCTTTGAGATGGGCGATGCGGGACTTATCGAGGTCTGCAACCCCTCGGAAATGCTTCTTGCGGACCGCCCGAAGAATGCATCGGGCAACTGTGCGCTCTGTACTATTGAGGGCACACGTCCCCTTATTGCCGAGGTGCAGGCTCTCGTCTCTCCGACCGTCTTTCCCGCTCCGAGAAGAACCTCAAACGGCATCGATTACAATAGACTTAACCTTATACTTGCAGTGCTTGAAAAGCGTCTTGGACTTCGTTTTTCATCAAATGATGCTTATATCAACGTCATCGGCGGTCTTCGCCTTGACGAACCTGCAAGCGACCTTGCGGTGGCAATGGCACTCATTTCCTCACTTCGCGATAAAGTCGTACCCGACGACCTCATAGCCATCGGCGAGCTTGGGCTCTCGGGTGAGGTGCGCGCGGTCTCAAATCTCGAGCAACGAGTTAAGGAAGCGGCGCGCCTTGGATTTACAAAGGCAGTAGTTCCCTATCGCAACCTTGAAAAGCGCAAAATCGACTGCGGTATTGAGCTTGTCGGTGTCAAGTCGATCTATGATACGTTGAAGTTGCTCGCTGATCCACTCAATTCCTGACAAAGCCCAAATCATTGACAATTTTGGAATTAATATTACAAACAACATCCATTAACATCAAAATTGTTTAATTTGAACAAAAGAACAGGAGGAAATTTAATGAAAAAATTAATCGCTTCAATCATTATTTTATCTTTTTGCATCATTTTCTTAGCTTCTTGCTCGCAAATTGGAGATGTTTTTAATGGTTTTTTCAACCAAACCTCTATAAACACCCAAAGCAATTATTTCTTTTTTCCTACAGAAAAAAGCCAATTACATATTGAGGAATTAACAAAGATCGCCGAAGACTACTTTGCGCAACACAGTAATATGCTGGGGGTAGGTGAGAATTTTGAAATATACAATCTTATTTCAGAGTCGGATAGCGAAAAATACAACCTTGATATTTTCCAAGTTCAATTTGAAAATTATAGCTTTTACCTTGCCAAACATAATGATGATGTCTATCATTTGACAACGTTTTCAGTTAGCAACGAGCTAGCTAATGCTTTGAATCATATAGCAATCACCGATATTAATGGAGATGGTTACATAGAAATATTATCTTGTTGCGTCACCGCATCATCGAAGTCACCTGCTACTTCAAATGTGGTTATCGTCGATACAAAAACAAAGACCTCTTGCGATTTCTTCGATTTTTACGAAGGTAACTTGATATATTTCAAGGAGAATGAAGACGGTGTTATTTCAATTTATAGCACTAACGGCAAGTCTCCAACCTATAATGAAATTCAAAGCGGAAATTTTGCAGCAGAGTACTATAATTTGGCAACTACTTTAGTAGAAACGCCCGTTTTGAATACATCCGAATACAAATTCAACAAAGATAAGCTAAAAGCAGCTTGTGAGCTATATTCTGTAGATATAGAGATAATAGATAGCGATGTCAAATTTCCGTATTTGCTTAAATCCACCTATCCTCCTAAAGCATTTTCGATTAACGTAAAAATGACTTATCTTGGAAAATCCTTCAGTTACGTTAACGGAACATCGTATATGGATGGTGCAACGGTATCATTTGTCAATTCAGAAGACAGAATTGATTGTGAGGGATGGGGAGAATTAACGGTCGTAACACCAATGATGATCACAACGGGAATGATTATAGACCGTACCTATATCTATAGAGACAACGTTGAAAATTTATTTGCACCCGGTGTTTACGATATGGTGATTACATACAAAAATGAGCACAATAACATAAACGAGAGCATCGTAATTGAAAACTTCTTAACAGTTTCAAGATAACAAACAAAATGCAAACAAACTGTAAATAAACCTTTTAGTTTGAAGAAAAGAATCGTTCTCACAGATAATATATTATATTGATCTCAATACTACGCACGAAGGGCGGATAACACTGCAATGAAAAAAAGCTCATTGATATATTTTATCGTAATCTTGGCTCTCTTAATAATCTACTTAGCTGCTTTGGTAGTTTCTTGCTTCTGCAATCAGAATTTACCTTCCAAGCAAGGAGTAATAGTGGGAGAAGTTGTCGGAGTTCACAAAGATTATGTTGTTTATATTAAACCTGCTGGTAATACGGGAACGAAAAATCTATTAGAGTTCGAATTTTCCAATAATGTCGCGTTTGATTCAGGTCCTGTAGGTGACTCTTTATCAGAAATGCCGGAGCTTGCTGTGGGTTCGGTAATTGAAATCAACTATACTTTCACACCGTATAGTCGCGACTATCATTTGGGAAGAGCAATCATTGACAGCATTAAGGTTGCTGAAAGTTCATCCGGTGTTGAAGAGTGGCCTAAATTGATTCTCAACGAGAATTTTGATTGGGATAGACCTTCAGATGGTATGCGAATGAAAGGTACGGTAATGTATGTAGCAACACTTGACGAACCCATAGAGGGTTATATTGTTTACGTAAAAAATGATTCGGTATCCCGTTGGGGAAAGTATTTTATCAAGGCTGACAACATATTCTTAACCGATGAATTTAGAGAGTTACTTGACAGCAAATCTATCGGATATACTATTGATATAACGGCTTTGGGTCATGGAGTTCCCTTTGAAAATTCCTCTATCTACGGAACGTTTGTTGCTGAATTGTTGAGCGAATAGTTATTCCCTATTCTCCTTGACAAACGAGGAGAATAGGGTTCAAATAGGAGCGGATAATCCCATAGATCTAAATCCCATATTAATTATGCACTATTCTATGTAAATAAATTTAAAAAAAGCCCTTGACAAGGTATTGCATTTGTGGTAAAATAGCAGTACCTCTGCGAATGGGCTTTTTTGTTATGCCTGTTTTTCGCGCCGCCCTGTTGGGCTTGGCATAACTCCGTCTCAGAGGGAGGTACACTGACCGAAAGGTCAAAAAAATTTTAATGGGAGGTGCCGAAAAAATGGCTAATGATGCAAGAGTCAAAATTACTCTCGTATGCACAGAGTGCAAGCAGAGAAATTACGAATCTAAGAAAAACAAGAAGAATGACCCCGACAGACTTGAGATGAACAAGTACTGCAAATTCTGCCGCAAGCACACTCTTCACAAAGAATCTAAGTAATTGTAAAGGAGATTATTATGGCAGATTTGGAAAACAAAAAAGCAAATAACCCCGAAACAAAGAAAGTGAAGAAAAAAAGCGACAAGCCCTCTATCTGGAGCAGAATCGCCGCTTGGGCAAGAAGCATTAAGAGTGAGGTTAAGAAGATATCTTGGTCCCCTTGGTCCGAGGTTCGCAAAAACACACTCGTCGTTCTTGTTATGATCATCGCATGTGCAATCGCTTTGTTCATCGTTGATTACGTATTTGCTGAGGGAATCAGATTGCTCGGAAATCTTTTCTAATCCAAGGAGAGCACTATGAGCGATATTAATGAAATGAATGTCGGGCCGAGATGGTATGTGGCGCACACCTACTCAGGTTATGAGAATAAGGTCAAGACAAGCCTTGAAAAAATCGTTGAGAACCGCGGTCTTGAGGATCTTATCTATGATATAAAGATCCCCGTTCAGATCGTTATCGAAAAAAAGGGCGACCAGGAGATCGAGGTTGAGGAAAAGCTCTTCCCCGGTTACGTTTATATCAAAATGACTATGAACGATGAAAGCTGGCACGCTATTCGCGGAATTACTGGTGTTACGGGCTTTGTAGGTCCCGGATCACGTCCTTCTCCCCTCTCTGACGAAGAGGTTGCTGCACTTAACATTGAAGAAAAGAAGGTTAAGCTCAGCTACACAGTTGGCGATAGTGTTATCGTTACTGCCGGTCTTTTCGAGGGATATGCAGGAACAGTTCAATCAATTTCCGACGATTCAAACAAAGTTACTGTCCTCGTAAACCGCGGACGCAGAGATATGCCTGTCGAGCTTGACGCAGGTTTTATCAAACTCAAAGAAAACTAATCAAGCATTTTAGGCGACTATAAACAGTCGCGTGGGGGGGAGAAAAATTTTATATGCAATTCTCCCGTATAATCACCAC
>CALGCW010000115.1 GCA_937884385.1 uncultured Clostridia bacterium
GGTGCAACCCTCAACCCCACGACACAGAAGGAGGCAAACACAATGACCGCTTACACCATCACCAGCAACCCCGACTTTAACTCCCTGGAGATCACCTTCCCCGGCAAGCCCTCCGACGCGATCCGTGACGCACTGAAGGCCCTTCGCTTCCGCTGGCATGGTGTTAAAAAAGTTTGGTACGGCTACACCACCGAAGAAGCCGCACGACAGGCCATAGAAACCGCCGAAGGCTGCAAGCCCACCGAAACCAAGAAGCCCACAGTCAAAGCCGAAAAGGTCAACAAGTACGGCGTGAAGGTTGGAGACATTTTCTCCGCTTCCTGGGGCTACGAACAGACAAACGTTGATTTTTTCCAGGTGATCGCTCTGGCCGGTGAATCTTCTGTCCGTGTCCGCGAAGTCCACCCGCCCATGGTCGAAGAAACCGCCGTTAGCGGCATGAGCGCAGACAGGGTTTACAAACTGACTTCTGAAATTCTCCCCCCCGCTCCTTCATCCGTTTTCATCAAAGACCAAGAAAAGGGCGATTTAAAGCGCATCCAGCCGGGCTATTACAAAGACCCGGAGGAAGCAAAGAAATATTTATTGTCTTTCAAGCAGAGGCTTTGCCAAAATGTCATCTTTTCTTGTGATCAGATCATCCGTCGCAATTGCCGCTTCAAGAGCATCCGTGCCTATACGGTCAACTGTTGCACCAAGACGCTCCTTGACATATCCGTTTTCCTTATACCAAAGCATAACCTTTTCAATAACGGTCGGAACTTCATCTGCCGAATATACGTTATTCAAGAGTGTTCCCATACGCTGAGTCTTTCCCCAAGTTCCACCCACAAAGATACGGCAGACCGATGCCGCTTCCTTGGGAACAGCACCGAAAGGACATTTTCCAACGCAAACGCCGCAGCTTGTGCATTTAGACGTATCGATAACCGCCTTTCCGTTGACAACGGATACTGCCTTTGTCGGACAGCTTTCGGCAACGGCACATTTTTTACAGCCTCGGCAAAGCTCACTGTCAAAAGAGAACGCACGGCATCCCTCAACGCCTACGTCATTAAGACTCGGCTTCATACAGCTGTTCGGACAGCCGCCTACTCCGATCTTGAATTTATGCGGAAGCTTCACGTCGCGCATCCCTATGTAAAACTTATCGTATATAACCTTTGCAAGTGCCTGTGTATCAATGTTTCCGTAAACGCAGGTCGTGCCTTTACAAGCGGTAATAGGACGAACCTTTGCGCCCGTGCCGCCAAAATACAATCCACGCTCTGCCATAAAGGCTTCCGCTTCGGGAATTTTATCAAACGGAATTCCAACGATCTCTGCGGCAAGTCTTGCGGTAAATATTACTTTGCCGTTGCCGTATTTCTCGGAGCATTCGGCGATAGCGTGAAGCTGGTCGGGAGTAAAAAGTCCTGCGACCGTAACAATCCTGCCTGAGAAGCAGTCGGTTCCTCTGTTTCTGAGAAAGCCTCTTCCTTTAACACTTGTTATTTGTTCATTCGTCAACATAGCTGTTTACCTCGATTTCATTGACTTACATCTGTTTTTATGATATAATATTATATCACGTTTTCCGTGATTTGTCAATGAAATACGCCATTTAAGAGGATATATGAAGAAAGTAAAAACAATAAAGAACATCGTCGCTTTTCTGTTGATCACAGCAGTTCTGTTTTCTATGTCAGCGTGTAACGGTCAACCGAAAAACGAGAACAAAAATACGGTAGTCTTTACCGATGCCCTCGGTCGAGAGGTGAATATCAAAAAGAACCCCGAGCGAGTTGCCGCCCTTCTTGGAAGCTTCGCGGACGTTTGGATGCTTGCGGGCGGCAAGCTTTGCGCATCTGCTGAGGATGCTTGGGAGGATTTCGGGCTTGAGCTTGACGATGCCGTCAATATCGGCGGCGCGCATTCTCCGAGTCTTGAGCTTCTCATATCAGCAGACCCCGATTTTGTTATCGCAAGCGCGTCCACTGCCTCCAATGTTGAGATGAGGGAAACACTGGAAGCTATGGGAATTGCCGTTGCATATTTTGACGTGGATAGCTTCGACGATTATCTGAAAATGCTCGATATTTGTACCGATATTACAGAACGCAAGGATCTGTACGAACAGAACGGACTTGCGATCAAGGCACAGATCGATGAAATAAAAGCAGAGTACAAAAATTCAGATATTCCCGAAGATGAACGAAAAGTCCTATTGCTGCGAGCCGCTTCAAGCTTTGTAAAGGCAAAAGGCAGCAGTGGAACGATCCTTGGCGAAATGCTTCACGATATGGGCTGTATCAATATTGCCGACAGTAACACGGTCTTGCTTGAAAATTTGAGTGTAGAAGCGATCATTCGGGAAGAGCCGTACCACATTTTCGTGGTAACGATGGGAAGTGATACAGAGGCGGCGAAGCAGTCGCTTGAAAATCTGATAAAGGAGAACCCTGCCCTGAGTACGCTTGATGCGGTGAAAAACGGTAGATTGCACGTTATGGATAAAACGCTGTTCAATCTGAAGCCTAACGCGCGCTGGGCAGAGTCATACGGAATACTTTATGATAAGCTTACGAAAAAATAAGATAGGATATATATACGGTATAGCGATCCTTTTATTGCTTCTTGCTGCCGTTCTCGGTGTGCTTTTCGGATCATCGGAGCTGAGGCTTTCGGACATGCTTTCGTCGCTTATAGCGGGAGATATGCAGAGTCCCGAGGCAAGAATATTACTATACGTCAGATTGCCGAGAGTTCTTGGAAGTCTTATATGCGGTATGGCGCTCGCCGTGTCAGGCGCGGTCATTCAAGGCGTGCTTGCGAACCGATTGGCATCTCCGAGCATTATCGGTGTAAATGCGGGTGCAGGTCTTGCTGTCACTATTGGCTCGGCATTGGGTATCATAGGTGGCTGGAGGCTCTCTCTGTTTGCTTTTGTCGGTGCATTCTTGACCGTGATGCTTGTCAGTCTCGGAGCAAGAAAATGGGGGGCTTCAAGAGGAACGGTCATATTGATGGGCGTAGCGCTGAACGCCTTGCTCGGCGCGATATCCGATACAGTCACCACCTTCAATCCCGAAATCAGTATACAGAGCCTCGATTTTAAGATAGGTGACTTTTCATCGGTGACTTACGCAAAGCTGATACCTGCCACAGTGATCGTTTTAATATCCGTCTTGATACTCTTGACATTTTCAAACGAGCTTGACGTGCTGACTCTTGGTGACGAAAACGCCAAAGGGCTTGGAATGAATACGAACGTGATGCGCGTAATATTCTTACTGCTTTCCGCACTGTTGGCAGGTGCGGCAGTCAGCGTTTGCGGTCTGCTTTCCTTCGTAGGACTTTTAGTGCCGCACGCAGTGAGAAGAATAGCTACGTCGGAGTCAAAGCATCTGTTGCCTCTGTGCGCTTTGTTCGGCGCGGGCTTCGTTTCACTATGTGATACGCTGGCGAGAGTAGTCTTCGCACCGTATGAGCTGCCCGTGGGAATCATTATGGCATTTCTCGGTGCGCCCTTCTTTATCTTCATTCTGATCAAAGGAAAAGGAGGACACAGAAATGCTTGAACTGAATCGTATATCAGCAGGATATGGAAAACAGACCGTGCTTAACGACGTAAGCGCATTTTTTGAAAAAGGTAAGCTGACGAGTATCATCGGCGTAAACGGATGCGGAAAAAGCACGCTGCTCAAAGCTATACTCGGCATTTTGCCACTGTCAGGCGGTGAGATCACTGTTGACGGCGAAAATCTCCTTACAATGAGCAGAAACGAGATTGCCAAAAAGATCGCATATCTCTCGCAAGGAAAGAACACTCCCGATATGACGGTTATGCAAATGGTGCTTCACGGTAGATTTCCTTATCTCAGCTATCCAAGAAAATATACAAGCCGCGACAGAGAAATTGCGTACTCCGCTATGGAACAGGTAGGAATTGCAGATTTTGCAGAAAAGCCGCTGTTTATGCTTTCCGGCGGTATGCGTCAGAACGCCTACATAGCAATGGCACTTGCGCAGGATACCGATTACATTCTTCTGGACGAGCCTACCACCTATCTTGATATCGCTCATCAGCTTGAATTGATGAGGCTGTTAAAACAGCTTTCCGATAACGGCAAGGGGATCGTGACCGTGATGCACGATCTGCCACTCGCCTTTGATTTTTCGGATACGCTTACCGTGATGAACAATGGAGGAATCATTGCTTGCGGAACGCCGAGTGAACTCTGCAACTTACCCATTATCGAAGATATATTCGGTGTAAAAATAAAGCAGATGCAAGATGACAAATATTCTTATCAATATTGATAAATCAAGCCCTCGTTCCGAAATGGAGCGAGGTTTTTTTATAAAAGTAACAGCGTAACTCGTCAAAGTAACACTCCAAAGGGTAGATTTTTAGCCGAAAATATGATAAAATATGTTCAGAAAGAACGGAGGTGTTTCTATGGAGTTTTCCGAAAAGTTAAAAGAACTGCGTAGCGAAAAAGGTATATCGCAAGCAAAGCTCGCAGCCGATATACATATCTCGAGATCTGCCGTTGCAAAATGGGAGAACGGCTTGGGGTTGCCAAGTGACGAGTCGCTTAAACTGTTAGCCGACTATTTCGGTATCACAATCGACGAGCTGATCCCGAACAAGAGCAATGAAGAAATCCTTGTGTCGAAGAACAAAACCATTGACCAACAGAAGAAGGTCATCGTCGGTTTTGCGGCAGGTTGCGCTATCGGTCTGTTTATATTGGGGTTCATCTTCATTGAACCGTTGCGAGAGAGCTTGGTTCAGTTAGGCTTAGGTATAATTTGCGTAATGCTCGGTATCTTCAATATGTGCGGAAACATCGGCACGATCCATTGGTACAATCGCCGTAAGGTCACGAAGGAGAACCAAAAGGCATATTGTATGTTCGTCGGTCTTGGAACGCTTATCGTCGGTGTTGCTATAATTGCCGGCGCAGTTATACAAGCGTTAGGAAACATAGCGGCAAGCGGATTGGTGATAGGCGTAGGTGTTCTGATTGGATTAGCTCTTATACTGTACGCACAATTCAAATATAATAAAGGTCTGTTCTAAAAGCTATGCCCAAGAGGCTTGGAAAAAGAAAATTGCCAGGCTGAAGGAAAAGCGCGGCGAAATAGCGTCGGACGTATCTGCTTGAAAAATCCGATAAAATGTGCTATAATATTTAAAAAATCTGAAAGGAGAGCTATTATGAACAAGACTGATTTGATCAATGTAGTTGCTGCCAATGCAGGCGTTTCAAAAAAAGACGCCGAGGCTGTTATCAAAGCGACACTTGATGCGATCACTACCGCTATGACAAACGGTGAAAGTGTTCAGCTTCTCGGCTTCGGAGCCTTTGAGGTTCGTGAACGTGCGGAACGTACAGGACACAACCCCAAAACAGGCGAGGCGGTTAAGATTGCCGCGTGCAAAACACCCGTATTCAAGCCGGGCAAGCCCTTAAAGGATGCCGTAAATAAGTAATACACCAATACTAAAATATCCCCTTGGCGGTTCATTTCGAACTGTTCAAGGGGATGTTTTTTTACTTTTGTAAGCCTTTTGCCAATTACTGTTTAAGCAATCGGAAGCGTTATTGTAAAGGTTAACTTGTGATTCGAATATTCGTGAGTAAGAGTGCCGTTCATTGCTTCGATATGGCTCTTGCAAATATACAAGCCAAGTCCGACATTTTCCTCTCCTTCGTTACCCGAATAATACGGATGGAACACATCCTTATCTCCAAATCCCTTTCCATCGTCCGTAACAGTAATGATGCATTTATCAAATTTACGATAGACTTTAAGCCAAATATTACTGCATTCGGCGTGTTCAAT
The DNA here is from genome assembly GCA_937884385.1 of uncultured Clostridia bacterium. Lineage (GTDB taxonomy): Bacteria > Bacillota > Clostridia > Oscillospirales > CAG-272 > RGIG4608. The sequence continues at coordinate 5,836 of CALGCW010000115.1, forward strand.
GGCGTTCAAAATAAGATTATGAAGCACCGATTTTAATGCGTCGGGTTTTGCAAAAGCAAGAGCACGCTTTGCCGAAATTGTCATTACAATTCCGTTTGCTTCTGCATCGGGGACAAGCTCGGCATACTTCGCATTCAGAATTTCATCAATTGATACGGTCACGGGTGTTTCCGCAATATACTTCCGCTTGGCATAATCAGCAACCGCAGAAAGATTATCATACAGATCCGATACTTTCGCTTCGATGATATCAATGGTTTTAAGCTGGTCACCCCGTTCTTGCTTTTGACGTAATGCGGACAGATAAACACGAGCGGAGGAAAGCGGCTTCTTCATATCGTGAGAAATGAACTGCAATATTCTTTCGCGTTCTTCGATAATAGTCTGCATATTCTTCGTCTGAAGCGCTACCTCTGCCTCGAGATTAGATGTCAATTGACGGTTGCGGCGTTCGGACAGAATAAATTCACGGAATCCTATCACCAGAATTACGCCAAGCATCATCAAAGACAGCCACATCAAAGGACTGTAACGTATGTTCACGCTTTCGCTGAACAAGAACATTACATAAAAGACGAGAACCGATGCCAGAGCGTTGTTAACACAAAGCTTTATCTGCTTTCCGCGCAATATTTCGATTACCGAAAATACAATAACAGTCAGAATTACAATAGAGCCGATGATTTGATAAGCAAGTGTAATTGCATTCGCCTTTTCAACGTTTACAAGCGGAACAGCAAACGCAAGTCCTGTATAAATGAGCGATAATGCAGCTGAGACGTACTTTACCGGGATTTTCGCAAACATCTTCGGCAACGTCAGGCTTGCTCCGAGCAAGAATATACCTGCGGCTGCGGATCTTACCGCCATCCAAAAATACGGTGACTCTGTTGCTCCTACAAGTGACATAGACGCATACACGCCTACCATAATACCGAGAGCAAAAACAAGCTGCGGGATAAACGCGGTGGCACGTTTCAAGACACAAACAAACACGAAGATAAAGAAAGTAACAAGAGCCAAGAGCACGGTGATCAATCTGAAATTATTTCCGCCATCGACAATCGCACGTACATCCTCGTCAAGACCGATTATGGGTGTGCCGACGAATCCAACCTGCTTGCCTTCCTCCGCTTCATAGTGGATGGTAATGATGCAACCGTTTTGGATAGGATTTTCATTCCACGCACGATTGGATACGATCAAAGGAATATCAAGATATATTCCTTCGGTGCCATCGGCGTGAACGACCGTCTCATCATAGGCAAGCTCCTGATCGGTAGTTGCATAGCTAACTGAGTCAAATCCGGTCAGAGTTCCCATAGAAGCCTCGTGTTGCACGCGCACAAACACATTGCAGGCGGAAAGCATCGGCGGGAGATACATCGTTAGATGCAATCTTTCATCGTCTCCTATGTACTCAGCATACGGTGCGAGATCCTCCTCCCAAGTCCCGTTCGCCGGGTTGATACCTTCAAGATTGGTAATCACGTACCGCAGAGTACCTTTGGAAGCGAATACTTCGCCGTTATGCTCGTTGCTGATGGCGTTCGACGATATTTCCGCATATTCGTTTGGATAGTAGTTATATGCGGTCAATCTTTTGACTTCAAACAAATCCGTAACCTTAACGGTGGTTGCCGTATGTGTTTCTGTAATTGGGACTTTGTTTTCTCTGTCATAGCCTACCTGTATTTCGTAAGTTGTATCATGTGAGGGAGCAACTTCGATATTCTTGGCTTCTGCAAGGGGTAAAAACACGGAAATCAGTGTACCGAGTAAAATTGTGATTGCAAAAAATGCGAGTGCTATAGCTCTCTTTTTCATTGCTGCTCCTCCTTTGTAAAGCAATAACCTTTTCCAAATTCAGTATGTATCATTTTTATATCTCCGCAGGCATTTGTCAATTTAATGCGAAGTGTCGATATATGTCGTTTGATCGTTGTGGTGTTCAGACTTTTCATTTTCCACACGTTCTCATAAATATCATTGGGTGTGAAATATTGTCCTGCATGAGTGATCAGAAAATACAGGATATTGAATTCCGATGATGTTAGCGGAATTTGTTTATCCTGAAAGAAGCAGGTGCGCTTTGTTGCATTTACGGTGAGGCCGTTTATAGAAGTCGTTGCTTGCTTTATAGGCAAAAGCCTTAAAGCAAGACGCATTTCAAGAAGCTTGGGTGAACAAGGCTTTACAACGTAATCGAGTGCTCCTTGCGTAAATCCTTCCATCATAGATGCCTCGGAGCCAACCTCGGAAAGAATAACAACCGGGGGCAAAATCTCGTTTGAACGAAACAACTGCATACCGTTGCCATCGGGAAGGATCAGATCAAGAATAATTCCGTCAAAATTTCTCCATTTGGCAAGTTCCAGTCCTTCTTTCAACGTTGTGGCTGTGTATATTTCATTTTTTCTCGAAAAATGCGAAACAAGAGCTCTTAGTTCGTCTTTGTTATCTTCTATGATTAGTATTTTTCTGTTCTCGACTGTCATATGAACTCCTTTCGTCAAGTTATAGTATGTCTTTTATATGATTATACCACATATATGTAAATAAATCAATAAGATTCGACTCATTGTAACTGGTTACGATTGGTTACGTTTTTTAAGAACATAACATTAAAATGCAAATCTATGTTACAATATGAGAACAAAGAACAAAGTCAACAGCTTTTTTGCAAAATAATCTATTTTTAACAAGGCGGAAGCAAAATGAAAGTCGGCAAAACAAATTTCATTGAACGGTACTTCGGAATACGAGCATCCGGTTCAAATATCAGAACCGAAATACTTGCCGGATTAACTACGTTCTTCGCAATGTCATACATTCTTTTTATCAACCCAAGTGTTCTTGCAAAAGCGGGAATGGAGTGGGGAGCGGTCTTCCTCGCAACTATTATTGCTTCGGTAATAGGTACGTTGGTAATGGGGCTGGTCGCTAATGTCCCTTATGCACAGGCTCCCGGTATGGGAACAGGCGCATTCTTTACATATACCGTTTGCTTCGGACTCGGGTTTACTTGGCAGCAAGCACTTTCCATCGTGTTTATATGCGGAATAATCAATATTCTCATTACCGTAACCAAGGCGCGAAAAATGATTATTCGCTCCATTCCCATAAGCTTGCAGAACGCAATCGGCGGCGGAATCGGTTTATTCGTGGCATACATCGGCTTTTTGAATGTCGGTTTTATTGATTTTTCATCCGGTGTTCCGGCAATCGCAACATTTAACACGCCCGTAATTTGGGTGTTCATGATTGGATTGCTGCTTGCTATTGTTTTGACGCTGATGAATGTTAAGGGAGCTTTGTTTATTGCAATTATCGCAACGACGCTTATAGGAATTCCTTTCGGTGTAACCAATTTTGGAGAAACGGTGAGTCTTTCGGAGGCTTGTCAAGCGTTACCTACCACTTTCCTTGCAATCTTCAGGGAAGGCGGTATTTTGAGTTTGTTTACCGACGTCAGCAAACTTCCACTTACGCTCGTTGTCATATTTGCGTTCAGCATAATGGATACGTTTGATACGATAGGAACGTTTATTGGAACCGGTGTTCGCGCGGGCATCTTCAATATGGAGGACGAGCTGGCAGCCGGAGACGGAAAAGGCTTCAAAACCCGATTTGATAAGGCTCTGTTTGCAGACGCAACGGCTACCTCAATAGGAGCATTGATCGGAACGTCGAACACTACCACTTTCGTTGAAAGTGCTGCCGGAATCGGTGTGGGAGGACGCACGGGCTTTGCATCTGTTATCACGTCGCTCTGCTTTATCCTATCCGCTTTTCTCAGCACCTTCGTCAGTGCCGTACCCGCTGCGGCAACCGCTCCGGTACTCGTGATCGTAGGCATAATGATGGCTTCGTCATTTAAGGATATCAATTGGAGCGAGCTTGACGAAGCAATCCCAGCATTCTTTACCGGAATATTTATGTGCCTGTGTTACAACATCTCTAACGGTATGGCTTTTGGTTTTATCACCTACTGTATCGTTAAGATTTGTCGCAAGAAAATCAAGGAAATACACCCCATTGTTTGGATTTGCACAGTGCTGTTCATTTTGAACTTCATACTGTTCGCATTCATATAATAAAAAATAAATTTTAAGGAGAAATACAACCATGACCATCGAAAAAACTCTTAACGGAACCGAGCTTACCATCAACCTGATCGGCAGACTTGACACCACCACCGCACCTCAGCTTGAGGCTGAACTGAAACAAAATATTTCCGGCGTAGAGAAACTCGTGCTTAACTTTGCGGCTCTTGAATACCTTTCTTCCGCAGGTCTCCGCGTTCTTCTCGCAGCACAGAAGGTAATGAATAAGCAGGGCGAGATGATTATCAGAAATGTGAATGAGACGATTGCCGAAATTTTTGAAGTAACCGGTTTCTCCGACATTCTTACCATAGAGTAATTCTATGAGCAAAAAGGATAAAATCGAGGTTCTGGAACAAGCTTTATTCAAGGAAAACGAAAAGAACGCCAACCATTACACGGTAAGGTGCTTGATGTTTGCCGCCGTTGTTACGGTCTTGATATGGATACTGAATCTTCTGGATTTCTTCATCGTTGACGATGCATTGATGAATCTGGTTATGCCGATCAGCATCGTGCTGTTGCTCATACCCTTGCTTCTCGAACGGTTTGCTCATATTCCAAGCAGCATCCTCCGCTACATACTGTTTCTGTTTTTCGTTCTTGTGATTGCAATGATGTCGGTGGCTATGCCCAGACACTTGGTTTTGGCGTGGGCTTGTCCCGTTATACTTGCCTGTCATTATTACTCACCGAAATTTGCTCGTTTTGCCTTGATAGCAACGCTTATTATGATGCTTGCATCGCTTTACGCCGGAATCGTGTTTGGAGAATGGGACAGAAATATTTTGGGAAATTATATCGAAGAATACGATAATCTTTCCGGAAGACTTGCGTATCTCAGAGGTGAAGGACGCAGTGTTTATCTGCATGCATTCGAGTTCTATTATTTGCCGAGAGCAGGCATCTTGTGCGTTGTTTATCTGATATGCAGCACACTTTCAAGGAGAACGAGAGGACTTCTTATCAAGCAAGGCAAGGCAGCACGTGAGGCCGAGCGCATCTCCACAGAGCTGAACGTTGCACACCATATCCAAACCTCAATGCTACCGAGCATTTTTCCCGCATTTCCCGAGCACGATGAATTTGACATTTTCGCGAGTATGACTCCCGCAAAAGAGGTCGGAGGTGACTTCTACGACTTCTTTATGGTGGATGAAAGACATCTTGCACTTGTTATTGCAGACGTATCGGGCAAGGGCGTCCCTGCGGCACTGTTTATGGTGATAG
>CALGCW010000116.1 GCA_937884385.1 uncultured Clostridia bacterium
ATTGGAGATACCGTCGGTCGTACTTAAGAACTCTTTTACTCCGATCACAGACGCAACGCTGGTGATCTGCATACACATCACGAACATTGACATATACACGGGAACGATACTCTGAATGATCTGAGGGAGCATAATGTGAAAAAATGTTTGCGTTTTGTTCATTCCAATAGTACGAGCTGCCTCTATTTCACCATCTGCAACCGAGCAAACACCGCCGAAAAATACGCCCGTAAGATTAGCCGCAACAAAGAGTGACAAGCCAATGTAAGCTATGAGTATGGAACCGTTGTTTCGGTCGCCCATCATGATCAGGGCAAAAAGCATCAGCATCACAAGCGGCGGTATCTTAATAATGATCCCGTTATATACCTTCGCGATCGTTCTTATCGCCTTATTTTTGGAGCAGAATCCGGCGCCCGTCAGAATCCCGATCAAGGATGCCGTTACAAAGCATACAATTGTCAGAAAAAACGTAATACCGAGTCCCGCTAATATCTTTATAGCCATCAGCAACTCCCTCAGTCCAATTTCAATGCGGTTTCAAGCGCAAGGGTGATCATCTCACCAAAGGAGTTCTGTCTTTCTTCTGCCGTCGTTTCCTCACCCGTGATAATATGGTTGGAAACGGTGCAGATCACCAGAGCATTCTTGTTCAGTCTTGCGGCGTTCATATAGAGAGCAGCACCCTCCATTTCGATTGCCATAATGCCCATCTTCGCCCAGCGCTCGTTCGCGCTTTCGTCATCGCCGTATAAGATATCGGAGGAAAGAAGATTGCCTACGTGATAGGTAACGCCCATTTCCTTCGCGCTCTCTACGCACTTGCTCATAACTTCATAGCTGCAAAGAGGAGCGAGCGTGCCGGGAAGATTATAGTTTGCCGCAAAATTGGAATCGGTGGAGCATCCCATACCGATCACGACGTCGCGAACGTGGATATCCTCCTTGAGTGCTCCCGCCGAACCGATGCGGATAATGTTGTTTACTCCAAAGAATTTGAAAAGCTCGTAGGAATAAATGCCCATTGACGGCATTCCCATTCCACTTGCCATAACGGAAACACGCTTGCCCTTATAGGTTCCCGTGTAGCCCTGAACGCCTCTGACGTTGTTCACGAGCACAGCGTTTTCAAGATATTTTTCCGCGATCAGCTTGGCGCGGAGAGGATCGCCCGGCATAAGAACCGTAGAAGCGAAATCCCCCTGTTTTGCGTTAATATGTGCAGTTGCCATTTTTATACCTCCACTTCCTTATTGTTCAAAATCAGTTTTATTCTCTTACAGTCGATATAAAAATCGCTGCGTTCTTGGATAACCGAAAGACAATATTCAAGGGTTTCCTTGACGGTGCGGATCGCCTCCATAACACCATCGGCAATATCTGCTTTATCGGTGTCGGCAATCACCACAATACTGTCCTCACTAAAGCTTACTGTATGGATCGCATCGTGCTTGGAAAACTCGAAAACGTCCTTCTCGCTCATACCTTCCATTGTTTCGGTATCATACAACAAGTCGGGGTTTCTGTCAGATGCTATGTCAAGCTCGTCGCAAAGTCGGATAAGCGCCGCAAGCAAGGCAAGGTTCGCACACTGTCCGTTGCCAAGATCATAATCTGTGGGATAAAGATTTTCATCCATCAAATCGGTCTTTCTGTGTCCGCGCCCTACCTCTGCGATAGCGTTCGCATATCGTTCGCCGGGTATCTCAAGAAGCTCCCAATACTTTTTTACAAACTGCGATGAGAAATCGTTGTGAAATTTACGGATCAGATTGGGCTTTGATATTTCCGGATGATCGTTTACATATCCCCTGAGTCCCGATGCATCAATAAACGAGTCGATATCCTTATCCGAAACACCCATTCCAATGTCGTGCAAAGCACAAGCCATAAGATAAATGTATATCTCACTTGCATTTAATTTTCTGACGTTTTCGCGAAGCAGTTGGTTTGATATGTTGGTCACACTCAAGGTATGTAGGAGTGTATGATCGGTAAAGGTTGGGAATACGGCGAGAAACTTTTTCAGCATTTGCTCAAAAAGTGACATACAGCAGGTATGCCGATATGCAAACTCGCTATTCAGTTCCTTTAACCTATGTTCAAGCAAGAAATCGTAATTCGGCATACAATGTCCTCCGAGAGCAATTATTCTATTGTCAGAATATCAATGAAGCCCGTTACTTCAAAGATCTCATTGATCGTTTCGTTTACGTTTCTAATAACCATCTCGCCCTGCTTGTTCATTACCTTCTGAAGTGCGAGA
>CALGCW010000117.1 GCA_937884385.1 uncultured Clostridia bacterium
GTTTGTCGTAACGAGAAAAACAAAAAATCCGCTTCGGAGACGCATTGAGGTGATAAATTGGAACAATATAATTTTTCAAACAGCAATATTGACCTTGCCTGTGAAGAAGTCGGTGAGTTTCTTTCCAAAGTCGGTGTAGAACGACGCGAGGCTCTCCGAACAAAGCTCACATTTGAGGAAGTATTGCTTGAATACCAATCCAAGTTCGGAGAGGAAGCCACCTTCAAGGTGAGACTTCTGAAACGCTTGTCCTCTATAAAGGTCGAGATCATCGTAGAAGGAGAATCCTACAACGCTCTTGTCAAAAACAGCGACGAGGGTGACGTGATACAAGGTCTGCTTGCAGGTATCGGTCTTGCTCCTACTTGGAATTACAAGAACGGTAAAAATTACATCGTATTTATACCAAAGAAAAAACCGCTGTCCGGCACGGTCAAAATGGTCGGTGCAATCGGACTTGCGGTGATTTGCGGAATTATCTTAAATCTCTTGCCAGACGGAATCAGAGCAGGCGCAAACGATTATGTGCTAACACCCGTAACGAATGCGTTTATGGGATTGATTTCAGCCGTATCAGGACCGCTGATCTTCCTATCGGTTCTCGGCAGTATCTGCTCCATGGGCAATATGGAAACCCTCGGCAAGATCGGAAGTAAGACGATTAAGGTTATCCTTCTTTATATGACGGTAATCGCAGTATTGATGACCGCATTCGGCAGCCTGTTTTTCCACATTGAAATGGGTGGCGGCGGAGCATCGAGCTTCTCGCAGATTCTCGATTTGATCTACGACATTATCCCATCGAACCTGTTTGAACCCTTTGTAACGGGAAATGCTTTGCAGCTGATCTTCATTTCCATCATGGTCGGACTTGCAATGCTCGTCCTATCGTCGAGAGTAAGTGGCGTGTTCAAGCTCGTGGAACAGCTCAGCTCCATCGTGCAAACGATTATGTCGGGGCTGTCCTCCTTGTTGCCGATTCTGATATTTGTTCTCTTTACGGGAATGATTTCAAGCGGTAACCTTGGTGCAATTCTCGATTCTTGGAAGATGATATTAGTCATCGTGCTAATGATTGTAGTTTACTACGTGTTGAATCTTCTGCGAATCTCCCTTATGAAAAAGATACCGCCGGCTTTGCTGATGAAGAAAGCGTGGCAGACACTTCTCATTGCACTTACCACCGCATCCTCGGCTGCCGCGTTTGGTACGAACACCCGTGATGCAAACAAAAAGCTTGGTATTGATAAAAAGCTTGTGGAGTTTGGCACTCCCATCGGTCAAGTGTTGTTTATGCCCGGATTTATCGCTCTGCTTTTCGGTATGGAGGCAGGCTTCGCGGAATCCTGCGGTATTCAAATCACTCTGCCGTGGATCATTATATCTCTCATCACAAATCTCTTGCTATCCTTTGCTATACCGCCTGTGCCGGGAGGTGCTATGATGGGCTTTACGATTGCTTTTGCGCAGCTTGGCATTCCTATGGAGGTCATGGGTGTTGCTCTTGCGATAAATGCCATCACAGATTTCCCTGCAACAGCGTGCAATGTTTCGGGCTGGCAGCTTACTCTTATTGATGTTGCTGACTCGCTTGATATGCTCGATAAAGAAACCCTACATAAAAATAATTAAAAAAATCATAAAGAAAGAGGTACACTACAATGACCATTGAAAAGAATTTGAACGGAGCCGAACTGAACGTAAAGGTGATCGGCAGACTTGACACCGTTACCGCACCGCAGCTTGAAGCTGAATTCAAGGGGAACATTAACGGAGTAGAAAAGCTCGTGCTTGATTTTGCGGAGCTTGAGTATCTTTCTTCCGCAGGACTTCGCGTAATTCTTGCCGCGCAGAAGGTAATGAACAAGCAGGGCGAGATGATCATCAAGAACGTAAATGATACGATCAACGAAATTTTTGAGGTAACAGGATTTATTGATATCCTTACAATTGAATAATTATGAGGAATAAGCTTTT
>CALGCW010000118.1 GCA_937884385.1 uncultured Clostridia bacterium
TTTTGGTGTACAGGGGTTCCCCGAAACGAGCGTAGCCGAGTTTTGGGGGTTCACGAGTCTTTTTTCAAAAAAGAACATCTTCTTCTCTTTGTAACTTCTAAAAAAGCGAACAGCGAGCCGAAGCTCGCCGTTCAAAACGGGCGTTATCTCATATTTCTATCCGTAACGACCTCGTCGTCGGTCTCACGGAAAAGAAGAGAGATACACCAAATGCCCGCAAGGGCGACCAGGGTATAGATAACGCGCGCAACGAGCGCGTCGGAGCCGCCGCTTATCCACGCGACGATATCGAACTGAAAGAGACCGATGCTACCCCAGTTAAGCGCGCCGACAATGGTAAGGATCAGCGCAATTTTATCAATAATCATAAACGACCTCCAACATTACCGCCAAAAAACGGCGGCAAAACGTGTCAATACATTTTTACGGAAAATTTTCCGTCATACATATTTTTTACCGCAACACTTGCAAATATTCACAAAATAAAGAGCAACAAATTTTGTCAATTCTATTGAAAAAGCAACTCATTTGTGATATACTGATTTTTAGTGCTTTTATAAATAATAACAAATTTTATATATAAACGGAGAATTATTTTGAAAAAAACATTGCAACTGCGCCCGGGCGTAAGCATCCCCGCAATCACGGAGGAGTGTGCAAGGGCAAAACAGTATCTCACAAGGGCAGAGCTCAAAAAATTTCATTTGAAGTTCACAGCGCTCCCCTGCGCCTTCAAGGAGAACGAGGATGAGACCGTAATATTTTACTTCAGCCCCGACAGCGTTGAGGAAGCGGACGTCGACGATTTCCACTTCAGCTACTCCAAGGAGCAGATAGAAGTGCTGCCCAGCGGAACGGTCATCGAGCGAATGAGCACTCGCCGCGCGGCGAGCTATGGCTTTTTCAGCAAAGAAAGGCTCGCACAGCTTCATTACGAGCCCGTTGAAGAGCCCGTTGGCTTCTCACTCAAGAAGGACGGCACAAGAACCTATTTTTACGACAAAAAGACCTGCATCCGCCAGCCGCTTATGTGCGTCAAGTGCGGAAAAGCGGTAAGATACAAGAAAAAGCTCTGTGAGCATTGCTACGAGCTTGATCTTGCCGAGAGAAGAGAGATCGGCAACGCATACCGCGCTCAAAGCTTCGGTATGAAAAGGGAAAAGGTACTCTTTTTCGACCTTGAGCTCACAGGCTTCTACGATAGGGACGAGATTATCTCGATATCCGTCGTTGACGGCACGGGCAAGCTTATAATGAATACCTTCGTCAAGCCGACCCACACAACTAAGTGGAAAAAGACAGAGAAGATCCACGGCATCACACCCGATATGGTCAAGGATTCTCCCACACTTGCAGAGCTGACTCCCGAGATCAAGGAGATATTCGCAAACGCAGATAATATCATAGCATACGGCGTGTCCACGGACTATAGCCATATCCGCCATATATACGAAACGCAGGAGGAGCAGCTCGCCCTTAAATCCAAGGTGCGTTGCTGTGCCTTTGAATACGTAAGATATATGCACGAAAATCATCCCGAGCTCGTTCACGCAAGCCTTACGGACGCTATGGCGTGCTTCGGCATCGAATGGGAGGGCGTTGCCCACTCGTCCATTGCCGATACGTACGGTTGCCGCAAGGTCTGGGAAAGACTTTTCCCCAACTACTACGTTGACTAAGCGGGGTAAAGATATGATACTTGCAATAGATATAGGAAATACAAGCATCGCGCTCGGCGGCTTCGAGGGAAACGAGCTGAAATTCGTTGTTCGCATTTCGACCGACGCCACAAAGACCGAGGACGAGTATGCAAGCAAAATAATGAACATTTTAAATCTTCATAACGTTTCACGCGAGAACGTGGAAGGCGCGATAATATCATCCGTGGTTCCGCCACTCAATGCGATTATGAAGAACGCAATATCCCTTGCCTATGAGGTCGAACCGCTTATAGTGTGCCCGGGAATAAAAACGGGCATAGGAATACTTTGCGACTCCCCCTCAAGCGTTGGCGCGGACCTCATCTGCTCGTGCGTGGCGGCAAACGCACTCTACGGCGCACCCTCACTTATAATCGATATTGGAACGGCAACAAAGATGATCGTCACGAACGCATCGGGCGCATTCATCGGAGTTTCTATCATTCCGGGCGTTATGGTGAGCCTTGACGCTTTGGCAAAAAGAACGGCGCAGCTCCCT
>CALGCW010000119.1 GCA_937884385.1 uncultured Clostridia bacterium
TGTCCTCGTCGGTGATCTCGGTCATATTATAAGCAAGATTTTCACGAACCGTTCCCTCAAAGAGCCAAGTATCCTGAAGCACCATACCGAACATATCGTGAACGTCCTCGCGGCGAATATCGTGGATGGGCGTACCGTCAACTGTGATACTACCGCCGTTGATCTCAAAGAAGCGCATCAAAAGATTGACCATTGTTGTTTTGCCCGCACCTGTGGGGCCGACGATGGCAACCTTTTGTCCGGGTGTCACCTTTGCCGAGAAATCCTTGATAATGACCTTGTCGGGGTTTTCGGGGTAGGCAAAGCGAACATGATCGAATACAACAGCGCCCTTTGTTTCCTCGGTTTCGTGCTTTGGCTTTCCGCTTTCATCCTCTAATTCCTCGGCTTCCATGAAGTCAAAGATACGACCTGCGCCCGCGGTAGCAGTTTGAAGATTGGTCATTCCTTGCGCGATCTGAGTCAAGGGGGCGGTAAAGAGACGAACATACAGAATAAAAGAGATAATGACACCGAACTTGATCGTTCCGTTTATGGCGAGAGCCGCACCGATGACACACACGGCAACGTAGGAAAGATTGCCGATGACGTTCATAAGCGGCTGCATCATACCTGACAGAAATTGGGATTTCCAGTTTGCGTCATACACGTCATGGTTGAGTTTGCCGAATCTGCCGAGTACCTTCTGTTCTGCACGGGAGATACGAACAACGTCATGTCCCGAATACATTTCCTCAACGTATCCATTCAGCGCGCCGAGGCTGACCTGACGCTGCTTGAAATATTTTTGCGAACGTCCCATAATGAGCATCAAGAGAACCATACCGACCATTGTGATCAAAACGGCGGTCAGCGCCAGATGCCATTCGGTGACGAACATCATAATCAGACACCCAATAAACTGCGTTGCAGCGCTGATCATCGTGGGAAGGCTGTTGGTCATTCCTTGCTGAAGCACCGATACGTCGTTGGTAATACGGCTGAGAATGTCACCCGTAGAGGTCTCGCCAAACTGCTTTTGCGGTACTTTGTTGATCTTGACCGAAAGGTCATGGCGCATTCTGCGAGAGGCTTTCAAGGTAACTGTCGCCATAATATAGTGCTGAACAAAGTTTGCAAGAGCACCGATCAGATAGAAAACGATCAGCGTTATGCCTACTCTCGCAATAGCGGACATATCGATACCGCCTACAAGTCCGTCGGAAATGATATCGGTGATCTCTCCGACCTTATCCGGCGTGATGATCGTCATAACCGCTGCAAGCGCGGCGAGAAGCAACGCAAAAATAACGAGAGGCGCGTTGCCCATATATTTGAAAATTTTAGAAAGTGTTTGTTTCATTTCGACACCTCCTTACGCAAGCTCGGCGGCAGTCAGCTGAGACTGCGCGATCTCTCGGTAAACGGGACAGCTTTCCATCAGCTCGTCGTGTGTGCCGATACCGACTGCCTCTCCGCGCTCAAGCACGATGATCTTGTCGGCATCACGAATGGTGCTGATACGCTGCGCAACGATGACCTTGGTGGTATCCGAGAGCTCCCTTGCAAGTCCGTGGCGAAGGGTGGCGTCGGTCTTATAGTCAAGTGCTGAGAAAGAATCATCAAAAATTAGGATTTCGGGCTTTCTCGCAAGTGCGCGGGCAATCGAAAGACGCTGCTTCTGTCCGCCCGACACATTCTTACCAAGCTGAACGATATGGTGCTCCTTACCGCCCTCAGTCTTATCTACAAACTCCTTCGCCTGAGAAAGCGAGATCGCCATATCTACCGTTTCTTCGTCAAAGCCTTCGCGGCTCTCACCAAAGGTAATATTCTCACGAATACTTCCCGCAAACAGAACCGCCTTTTGCGTGATGTATCCGATTTTATTATATAGTCCGTCAAAGGTATAGTCCTTTACATTTACTCCGTCTACAAGGACTTCTCCCTTGGTCGCGTCATAGAAGCGAGCAATCAAAGAGATTAGCGTTGTTTTTCCACATCCCGTTGCGCCGATGATGGCAAGCGTCTGTCCCTTTTCAATGCGGAAGGAGATATCCGATATCGCTTCCTCCTGTGCCTCGGGATATGCGAAAGAAACATTCTTGAACTCAACTGTTCCAACCTCGTCGGCATTGTTTTTTGCACCCTCGGTAATGGTTGCCTGTCTGTCAAGCACCTCGTTGATACGCTCTGCCGAGACCTGCGCGGCAGGAAGCATCATAAAGACCATAACCATCATCATAAACGACATGACTACATAGGTGGCGTAGGTACTGAACACCACAATATCGCTGAACATGGCAATTCTGCCAGCAACGTCGGTAAGCGCGATTTGATTGATGAGAGCCGCACCGAGCCAATAGATCGCCAAGGAAAGACCGTTCATGCAGGTTCCCATCACGGGCTGCATCAAGGAAAAGAGACGCTGATTCTTCAACTGCGTATTCATCATTTCTGTGTTGGGTACGTCAAATTTTTCGGTCTGATATTTTTCCGCATTGAAGGCGTGAACCACGTTGATGCCCGTCAGATTTTCTCTTGCCATACGGTTCTGCGTATCGGTCAATTTCTGAACCTTACGGAAGCGAGGCAAGCAAACGGACATAATGGCAAGGACAGTTGTACAGATGACGACGACCGCCGATGCCGTTACTGCCGAAAGCTCCCAGCTCTTGCCGAGGATTTTAATGATTGCCCATACTGCCATAATAGGCGCTTTCACAAGGGATTGCAACCCCATAACGACAATCATCTGAAGCTGTGTAATATCATTGGTCGTTCTTGTAATTAAGCTCGGAATTGAAAACTTAGACGTTTCAGCTTTTCCAAGCAACATAACGTGAGAAAACAGTTTTTCTCTGACCGCAAAACTATATCCTGCGGCAATGCGCGAAGTCAAAAATCCGCAAGCAATCGCCAATGCAGCACTTGCAAGCGTACAGCCGAGCATTTTTGCTCCCACTGACAGAATATCTGTCATTTCACTTCCGGGGGTATTGATCAAAACCGTCAAGTCACTCATATAGTCGGGCATCGTCAAATCAAAATAGATTTGACCGACGATCAGCGCAATGCAACCGAGAACCATCCAGCGTTCTCGGTTTTTCATATGTTTCAGCAATTTTAACATTTAGAGTTATTTCTCCTTTATTAGTTTATCAATATTTTCGTTCATTCTTTGAAAGCAACGCTCCATCACTGCGCGATCTTCCACATTAATTCCTTCAAGAAGTGCTTCAGCGAATCGAATTTGGCGTTCTCTTCCGGCTTCAATAATTCTGTCTGCCTTCTCGGTGCATATAAGTGCATACTTTCTTCTGTCACCGGGCACGGCTCGTCTTTCAATATATCCTTCCGCAACCAAACGCTCAACGTGAGTAGACACGATTGGCTTTTTGAACCCTCTAAGCTCACAAATATCTCTTGCCGTAGCAAAATCGGGATTGTTTGCTATAAACAGCAGGATGCTGACTGCTGTATAAGGCATATCAATCTCCTTCGCCAAAGGCGATAATGCCTTTTCGTATGCCAAGCTGATCTTTCTTGCATTTCCATTCATCTCTTGAAGCGTGACCATAGTAAACCTCCGAATCATTGCTTTGTTCAATATTGAACTATATGATATTATACTATTTTGTGTTGCTAATGTCAATGATAAAATTGTGAATTTTTGTGATGTTTATTCGAATGTTCGACATTAGTTTGGAAAATGATCTTAAAAATTCTCGACAATAATCATACCAACAGAAAAGAAAAAGGCGGCATGATCTCTCACACCGCCTTTGTACCCTTGGTTATCTCCGATCCTCGTCTTGCTCTCTGTAAAGAGCTTCGATGACGATCCTTGCACCAAGCCTGAATCCGTGCATGAACACTTCCTTTTGCATGAGATCGGAAAGCTCTTGGGAACAGTCAACGTATTTATCAAGCTGCTCATTTTGCTGTTCGGTCAGCGTTTTTTCCAATCGCTCTCGATTCTCGGCAATCAAGTCGATGAGATGGCGTTCCTCCTTGGTCATGTGAATATCGTCATACGGCTCGATCCGTCCGTACCACAGTTCTTCCAGTATGCTTCTCACGGCTGCACCTCCTTTCAAGCACACAACCATACCACACCTCTTGCCAACAGTCCAGAAAACAAACTGTTAACTTTTTTCTTTCTGTCGTTATCTTTTAGGGTGGGTAGTTCACTTGACCTGCCATGATGACAGGTACCACCTGCCACCTCGTCGGCGCAAACTATGCATCCTTCGTTTCGCCGTTAAAACGGCAAAACTCATACTGCTCGTTGCGCCTCCTTCTCCCCCAAAGGCAAGATGTGCCTTTGGGGGAACCCCCTTTTAGGCAGACTACGCCCTTGGTAGTAGGTGGTATCTTTTTTACGCTCCTATGCCCGGATTTTATAAAGCAGGCTCGATTTCCCGCCCTTTGTCCGATACCTCTGCTCGGTGGTGAGATACCCGCCACGGCGCAGATCCCGCAAGGCTCGGCGGACGGTGGACTCGGACAGCTTCAGTTCACGAGCGATGGTGGGGATCGCCGGCCAACATTCGCCGTCCTTGTTCGCTCTGTCCTTGAGGTATACGTAGACCGAGACCGCACGGTGCGGAAGCTCCGCGCGGTAGAGAAAATCAAGACGGCTCATTCTTGGTTTCCTCCTGTTCGGTGATTATCGGCTCGGCGGGAGCTTCGGCACGCTTTCTTTCGGGGGCGGTTCGGAGCGAGGAGCCGCCTGCCTTGGTCTTGCCCGATTTCCTCGGAGGAGTCCTCTGCGGATCGTTGCTCTGACTCTCGGTCTGCACCACACCGCCGCCTGCGGCAGTTCCTGATGCCGTCTTTTCGGCAAGCCAATCGGGATGATATTTCTTCACGATGCCGTCGATGATCTCCTTCTTCTCGGCGTAGCCTACCTTGCGGTTGGCGTTCTCGGCTACGGCATAAGGATTGTCCTTGTCAAACTCAATGCCCCATTCAAAGAACAGCTTGAGGCGCACCTTCATCGGGTGCGCTCCCGTTTTCATAACAACAAACTGACCTTTGGGCATGGATTTCAGCTCGTCGGGAGTCATCAGCGGTCGCTCGATCATCTGCAGGGATGCCGAGGGATCGTTCTTTCCTCGGCTGACCGATCCCGACATGACGGTACGGCTGCCGAGTGCCTTGGAGAGAATTTCAGCGGAGGAGCTGTTGGGAGCGAAACCGCCGAAGATGGTGAGCTGTGTGTTGTCCACGATGATCTCCGCACCTTCCTTGCCGTAGTTCTTGTCGAGCTGCGAGAAGGACTGAATGATCGGCACGATCTGCAAACGGCGGGAACGGGATGCGCTGAACATCATCTCGGCATCCTGAATCTTGGGGAGCGTACCGTACTCGTCGCAGAAGAACACACAACGGTTCTTGAGCTTGCCGCCTTGCTCGTCAGCAACGGCAAGTATCTCACGGTAGAGCTGCTGAATGATGAGTGAGATCATGAAGAAGGTGTTGGGGTTTTCCTCCGGCATGATCACAAAGATAGCGGATTTCTCGGAGCAAAACTTCTCGGCATCCACCTCGGTGTCAAAGCACAGAAGCTGTTCCAGCTCGGAGTCAAGGAATGCATTGAGGCGGGAGAGGGCTGTGGACATAACGCTTGCCATGCTTTGCTCACCGCCATTGAGAGCCGATCCCGCATACCACTTTGCCTTGTGATCCTCGGGGAGCATCTCCATGAGCTGCTGAAACTGATTCTTGCCTTTCTGATTAGAGGGAGCGAGAAGCTCTTGGATGATCTTGAACACCGACACGATGTGGCGTTTGCTCGGCTCACAGAACTCGGCAACGAGCAGAATGGTCGCCGTGAGCAGACCTTCGGCGGAATCGTAAAAGTATGCGTTTTGTCCGAAGGATGCCGCATCCATACCCGATAGGATGATGGTCTTGGCAATGATCTTGGCGTACTTTTCGGCTTTCGCCTTATACATGAGCTGATCGGGATGGTCACGGTAGAGGTCGGTATATTTGTTGACGAGGTGGAGGAGATTGTTTCCGTTGGAGCGCGTGGGGTTACGAAGGTCGATGACCGACACCTGATAGCCGTAGTCCTTGGCGATATTACCGTAGTTGCGCATGACGTCGCCCTTGGTGTCGGTGGAGAGGAAGGACATTCCCGACGCGCAGGCGTACTCAATGCACGGAT
>CALGCW010000120.1 GCA_937884385.1 uncultured Clostridia bacterium
GTACGGATTATAGGTCGGATAATATCCCATACGATCCGGGCTGTTTTCATCCCCCAACGGCTTATACGTACTCCAGTAGTCGTTGGTCGTCATCGAAAGGGAGGAAAGTCCCCTGCCGGAGCCGCTGAGACCGGCAAGCTCTGTATTGCCACCTTCCAAGTCGAGAGCACTCAGCGAGGCCAAGCCGGGTCTGCCGGTAGCGGTCTCATCCGCGGAAATATGGAAAAACGCAATATCGCCAATATACTTTTTGCCGCTTGTAAAGGTCGTTTCGGGCAAGAAGTAGAGGTAGGTCTGCAATTCGTTCGAGCTACTCGTGCCTGCTCTGCTCACGTTAAAGGAAGCCGCCGGGCCGCCGGCCATTTTGCAGATGGGCTCGTAGCCGGCCGCTGCCGCATTCAGCCTGTTTACGCAAATCAAACCACCCGCCAAAAGAGGGGTGCCTGCGGATTTGAACTTTGTGGCGTAAAGGGTTACCTGTCCGTTGCTTCCGCTGTCGGCATAGGTAGCGGCACCCAACTGAATTTGTCCTTGGGACGGGCCGTAAACCAGACGAATGTCCCGAATGGCGCTGCTTTTACTTTTTGTTGTTTTGTATCCCAGATAGGTATATATTTTTTCCGGAAGCACGGTGTCATCATCGTATAAATCCGGTGAAAGGTTCACGTTGAGAGGCGTATATCCCGCTGCCTTCAAAAGCTCAATACAGTGGGCATCGCTTTCGCCTGTCTGCAGATAAACGTCGTAGATATAATAGGTTTTGCCATCATCAACAGAAACGGTTTGATCCTGCTTATAGAAAGCATAAATGCCGTTCACATCGTCAGTTTCATCCCATTGGTTGAGATCATACGCAACCACCTCACCAAAGCGGCTTAAAGGAACGTAGCCATCAGGGGTTTCACCGTTTCCGGTCTTGACCATAAGGCTATCTGCTTTGATGGGTTTTGCGTCGTCGCCTTGCCTGTCGTAGGATACGTACATAGCAATCCATTGATATGCATCCCCGGAACGGGCGTTCAGATCGATGACTTTGCCGTCTTTATCGGTAACGGCTTCGTACAAAGCAAACACCGGTTTTTTGATAAATTCCGTGGCAATGCCGTCGTTGACAGAGGTCTGACTGAAACCTACTTCCTTCACGTCGTACAAATATTCGGGCATGGGATTTTTATCCCAGTCGATCCAGCCGTTAACCTCATCTATGATGGCAGACACGATAAGAGAAACAAGTGCTACAGCGAGCGCTGCACCTCCAACGATGAGCAAAGAGGTCAAACCGCCCAGCAAAGTACCTACCTTGATAACACCGGCAAGAAGGGCCGATTCTGCAACAGAGGAGCCCACCGCGCTTGCGATTGCCGCAATACCCATGGAAACGCCTGCGGCGATCTTGGCAACGCCAAGGATGGCCATGCCTGAGTAACCTACGATCTGAGCTACGGTTTTACCCACTTCCCAAGCTTCCTCAGCAGCAGTCTCTTTTTCATAAAATTCAAGTTCACCCGTGGATGCCATGTGTCGGGTTGCCGCCTCAGTAAAACCGATGACGGTATCGTCTTCAAAAAGAATGTCATCAACGCCGTGGTAAAGATAAACGGATTTTACTTCCTTGGTAACAGAAGCGTACACCTCGTCAAAGGAATCGAAATCTGTGAGGGTAGCTCCTGCACCGGTAGCAATCTCAAGGAAACAACCGTAGGAAAGAGATGCAAACTCTCCGTCACTTAAAACCGATACCAAGGGATAAAGATCCTTGGTAGAGCCGTCGTTTTCCAAAGAGCAGAAAAAATCTTTCAAGGTTTCGTTGGTACCGTATTGATATTTGTCCAGTTCATCGAACACAACTTTATAGAGCTTATAGCGGCTTTCGTCCAGCTTTTTCACAGTGGCATCCTCTGCAGAAAGGGTTCCCTTCTGTTCATCGCCGCTATATTCGGGTTCGAAGTTTTCATCAAGCTTATCGGGAATCAAGCCGGAGAGATCCATGGCATTGTACGCCTGGGAATAAAGCTGCAATACAGGAAGCAACTGCTCTGCGCGACGCTTGAATTCCTCTTCGAATTCATCTTCGTAATAAACTTCATCCGCATCGTACGGACCCAGTGCCGAAAGCTTTTTCATCCAGTTTCCGTTTCGGATCTGAATGCCTGTAGTTAAAATCTTAATGACGCTGTCTACGAGACCCGGATCGCAAAGAAGCAGCATTTCGTTGAGCTTTTCAATGCTCATATTCCCGTTTACGATCTGATATCCAAGACCATTTCTTTCCTCGAACTCGGTTTCTCCTTTTACGACCCGGAAGAAATTGAGGGATTGATAGGCTTTTTGCGCAGGAATGCTTTCTTCGTCGTAAGCCTCGATAAATTCCTCAACGAGATAATTTAGATCCGTAGCCATTTGGGCGAAAATTCCTTCTTGCGCGGCAAGGGCTTCCTCCATACTTGTGAGGGTAAAACCGCCTTTCATATTCATTAGCTTCATATCATAAATGGCTTCTTCTGGGTCGGTGGTGGTGGTATATCCCATCCAGATACCGTCTTCGCCAGTTCCTTCGTTCAAGTTGGCATCGAGGAATATATATCCTTCATTCTCCAAAAGGGATTTGGCCTCCTCTTTAGTTTCAGCTCGCGCCAGTTGGACTGATTTAATATAAACTTCTTCAGCCGCTGCCCCTTCCGCAAAAGCAGTCATGGGTAGAGTCGAAAACAGTGTGGAAATCACCAACACCAGCGATACGATTTTCAGCCATGCTTTCTTCATCACAACTAAACTCCTTTCAAAATCTATCTGACTCCTACTATTCAAGAAATATAATTTCGTAGTTTCTTAGCATAGAGCAAGGTATAAAAAACCTATTTTATTTTCAGTATAATATATAAGGTATGACAAACCTCTTACAAACCAATAAAAAAAGCCGTCGAAATGACGGCTTTTCCTGAGTTTGTTATTAAGTTCGTTTTTTCCAAAGTAATCCGCAGGTTTCCTCTGCCCAACTATATTGGGACATATACTCGCCATGGAATTCGGGTTTTCCGGTTTTTAAGTATGTGTAATAGTCGCAATCTAATTTTTCGGGATTTAAGGAGTAGTAATAATTGTTCCTCTCAAAAATCTCTTCTACACCTACCGCTTCAAGGGACTGGCGTAAATCACGAAACAGTTGGTGGATATAATTTTGGTTCTTTTGATCTTCATCATTTTCCCAAAGTGCAACCCCGATTTCCGCAACTGTAACGCCCGCACCGTTTCGATCCACCAAAAAGGCAAACAGTTCTTTGGTTTTTGAACGCTTAAAGGTTAGCTTTTCACCTTTTGCATAGACCTCAAAAGTGCCAAAGCACTTTACGGTAAGCGGCTTTTGACTTTGGCGAATACCTTTAATGTTATCAATCTCCACCTGCACGTCTTTAGCAGACACGGGTTTCATCAAATATCCGGAGGCATGAAGCTTGAATGCCGGAATTGCGTATTCCTCATAACCGGTGCAAAATACGATTTTGCAGTCCGGACAAGCTTCGATGATTTTCTCAGCAAGAGCAAGTCCGCCCATACCACGCATATTGATATCCAGAAAAGCAATGTCAATCGCATTTTCTTTTACATAGTCAAGGGCTTCATCACAGTTGGAGAACTGAGAAACTTCAGAGATATCGGACGATGCCTTGATTGCTGCTACCAAAGCACCAAGCATCAATTTTTCATCATCAACTGCTATCGCAATCATTGTGCCACCTCCTTGGGGATTTTGATTAAAACTGTAGTACCGATACCGACACGGCTTTCGATTTCAAGGGTTCCGTTTACCATTGCTTTTAATCTTCCACGAATATTACGGATTCCCACATGCTTTCTTTCATCAAGCAGAACGTCCGTATCAAAGCCCACACCGTCATCTTCTACGGATACACAGTAATGGCTCTCTGTTTCATAAGATACTACTCGGATCGTTCCACCCTTAGATAACTTCATAAGTCCATGTTTTATCGCATTTTCGACGATAGGTTGAATGGTAAGTGCAGGAATATGAAAGTCATCTGAATTCATCTCAAATGAGAAGGTCATATCTGGGAAACGCACGTTTTCAATGCTGATGTAATGGCGAACGTGCTCCATTTCCTGCGACATTAAAATCGGTTTAGGATTATCCA
>CALGCW010000121.1 GCA_937884385.1 uncultured Clostridia bacterium
CCCATTCGTTAAATTTGAACCCATTTTTTGCAAAAAAAGTGAACCTATTTTGCAAAATGAACCCATTAGGATTTTTGTATCCTTTTCGTAGTCCTTTCACAAACGCAAATAGCTTGAACTTTTTTACCATTGGAAAAAGGTTCGGGCTTTTTTGTTTCTTAGAAGAAGTTAAGAAGTATTAAAAATAGCGGATGGAGATTTCTCCGTCCGCTATTTTTTTTAATGATTTCAGTCGCATTTTGCAACGTCTATTCGCTTGAGTTGATCAATTCTGTGGTATGGATGACAATAACTCAATACCATAGGATTTTACATCCCCGTTTATTGCGTTATAAATCCACTCGCCAACACTGACACCATGTTCAAGCTTATCAAATACGTTGCTGGAAATAATCGTATGCTGCGTGTTACCTGTTTGCGTATCCTCATTCAAACTCCATATATAGATGCCTATACCCGGGATATTCTCCTGCAGGGCATTCACCATTTCTTTGAGATCCTTTTGAAATTTATCTCCCAGCTCTTTGCTTTTATCCATTTTGCCGTTATCTATATAGGACTGATACTGCATCAGAGTATCATCGCGGTAGGAGCAATCAAACAGGATCTTTACACTATCGCCGCGCTTTTTATACAGAGCTGTTAAGCTATCGAGTACAATATTATCGCTCACAAGATTATCTGAAATTTTCTTTGGTGCCTTCCACAAATCGACTGCAGTATTATGCCAATCGTTATAAAGGAGCAATGCGCTATCAACACAAACGGTAACATTCGTTGCAGAAGGAAACCTATCGATTACATCATCTGCAAGCAGACTCGTTGCAAAACCGCCTGCCGAAAAGCCCGTAACGAGCAATGTGTCGGGATTGCCGATATATTGCTTTGCCTCTTCGACAAATGCAGCATAATTTGTGTAGCCCTGATGATAAACAACTTTTTCTTTGCCGTTTTCTGTGTAGCGATACTCGCCTGTACCACTATGGAAATCACCGCTTGCATAGGGTATTACGAGAAAAGACCAATCCTTGAACGGATTTGCCGTATCGCTACTGCCAATACCCCACGTTGCAACAAAGTCTTGTCCTGTCATATCTTCGGCATAAAACTCTTTACCGCCTCTGCTCGTCTCTTCGGTAATACTGACTCCACCGCCGAAGAAGTATACTACAAGCTTGTTTTCAGATCCTTTTCTAAAAATTCCGTGCCATTCCTTGCCGTTCGAGGATCTTGCTGCTTCGGGCGTTATGCGATACCATTTGCCTACTTCCGGTTCGCCCTCTAATTCGGGGTGCTTCATCAAAAATGTTTTAAATAATACACAGCTTGTTCCGACAACCATAAGAACTATAGCCGCCAAAGCCACAAGTACTATGCTTAAACCGATGCGTTTTCTTTTAACTTCACTCATATCCGACTCCTTTTGTAGTATTTGCTATTATCCCATAATAACGGTTATTTGTGCGTCATCCAAGTTTGCAATAGACTGCTCGCTGATGTATGCGCCACCCGTAATATCAATAGGATCTCCATTTATAGTTATCGACTTAACTCCGTGACATATATGATTGGGATTTTTCACATTGATATGAAGCTTATGTCCTCGGTATATACGCTCTACGGTGTAGCTATCCCATTCTGCAGGAATGGAGGGATCAATAAGAAGTCCCTTCAGAGTAGGTCTTATTCCGAGGATATACTGCGTTGCTACAACGTCCATCCAAGCGGCTGTTCCCGTTACTTGGGAGACCACACCCCAACCGAATTTTTCATTTGCGACTCCGAGCATCGTTGAGCAATAAGCATATGCTTCGGAGCGATAACGCTCTACGCCCATCTTTTTAATAACGCTATGCGGCATTACCTGCTTATAATAATGCCAGGCAATATCACCTCTGCCAAGCAGTGCTTCTGCCATAATAGCCCAGCAGTTTGCCTGAACGAATATTCCGCCATTTTCGGAAAAGCCTGCAGGCAAACCGTTTACCATTGATGATTCCTTTGCAGGCCAGCTTGGAAATCCCGGAGCATTAAGAAGAAGACCGAGGCCGGTATCAAGCTTTTCTCTTGCGCTGTTCATAGCACGAGTATTTTTTTCTTTATTGCCTGCGTCCGAGATGATCATCCAGCTTTGTGCATTGAGCCAAATATTCATATGCTTTGCCGTGTGGGAGCCAATGGGTAATGAATCATCATCGAGTCCACGAATATACCAATCTCCGTCCCAGGCATATTTCGAAAGTGCCTCCTCCTGCTGCTTTATTCTGTCCTTGAATTTCGCTGCAAGCTCATCCTCTCCACGCATCAAAGCAAGCTCGGATAGCTGCCTGAGAGCATAAATAAGCTGCTCTGAAACCATAACGCTCTCACCCTTACCGCGTCTGCCAAATGGACCGATATGATCATTCCAATCGCTGTAAAGAATAAGCGGCAGGCCGTGTTCGCCCAGGTGATTTTCTGTAAACTCTATGCCGCGAAGTAAATGCTCCCAAAGGGTAGCACTGCCTGTGTGATTTATCTTATCGGGGGCAAGGTATGGTATTTCCCGATCGAGAATCGACATATCTCCCGTTTCTGCAATTATTGCATAAGCAAGATATACTATCCAAAGGTGATTATCCGAGCGGGTTATATCCTGGGCGGGAGTTCGTTCCTCTCGCCACATAATATGAACGGGATGACCGTCCTCAAATTGCTGTGATGCCAAATATTCAAGCATTTCATACGCCCATTCGGGTTTTCTGTATGCCTGAGCCAGCATATCCTGCGCGCTGTCTCTGAATCCTATGCCTCGGACACCCGATGCTGATGAGCTTATGGATCTTGAGTAGCGGGCGGTATGTACGCATTGGAGAGGCGTCCAGGTGTTTATCTGTCTCTCTCCGTCCTTGTCGGGAATATTGCACTTAAGCACCGAAAGATGCTCACTCCACCAATTGGTGCATTTTTTGAACTGTTCATCAACGGCTCCTACGGTACGAAGCTTTGCGAGGGTTTCGCCTGTTTTGGCAACTGCATTATCATAATCCGAAAGCGCTCCCTCGGTAACGCCGAGATAATAATAAATCGTTTTTTCTTCACCCGACTTTACTGATACTTCTCTATGTAAAGCTCCACACGGTTCACCACCGTGAAGATTTGTGCAGGAAAGCATACCATTCTCCACCTCTATGGGGTTTCTCTCGTCTCTGTAATTGCCGCAAAAAATATCACGGTTACAGCAGAATGATCTTATCTTATCATCGGATGCGAAATAGACAAGGGGTGACTCGCTTGCACGCGGGTGCATCCAAGCCGTATATGCATAGGTAATAGCATCAAGCTCCTTGTCATAAACTGCTCTTGTATTCCATTTTAAGTAATATCCGAGCGTGTTTTCTTCTTTTGAAAGGAATTGTGAAAGCTCCACGTAAGCAAACACGTAGCAGCTTATGTCTTCTCCACTCTCATTTTTGAGCTTCAGATCCCATATCAGTGTATCGTGATCCTGTGCCATAAAGAGCTTTAAGGTAGCCGCAAATCCGCCTTTTTTAGCTGTAAAGGTAGAATATCCCGGTGCGTGAGCAGATTCTCGCATATCCACCGACGTTTCAGAGGGACGGAAGGTAGGCGACCATACGGTACCGTCATCCATGCGTATATAGATATAGAATCCGGGAGAATCTATGGGCATATTGTAAAAACGGTATCGTGAAATACGAAAAGCAATGGGAGAGAGCCACCAGCTCATTCCACCACCCGCCTGTGATACAAAGGCGTGCATTCTGCCGTTTGAAAGATAGTTTATCCAAGGCTGAGGCAGATCAAATTTGTTAAATCTTATCTCCCTCTCCTCATCATAAAATTTGTACGGAAGGTTTTCCATAAATAATGTCCTTTAATTTTAAGTATTTATAAAAGGTCAAGTCCGACCCTTTGAATTTTGCCGCTAATGGCATTGTCGATCCATTCGGAGCAGTTTATACCATCAATCTTGTGATCGAAAACATAGCTGTCGCCGATAATGCAATGGATAGTAAGCTTTTCCTTTTTATGTGCGGGATCCGGGATGTGGAAAAAGTACATTCCAACCTCTCCCATCTCATCGCACATCATATCCTTCATATTGCTAAGCCAAGCCTTAAAAAGCTCTCCGCTATCCGCAGAAAATGAAAAGCTGCCGTTTTTAACAAGATTGAACATTCTTGAAAGTCCCGAGTCCCTAACAGAGCTGGTAATGAGTATATTTACTCTGTCGCCACGCTCTTTTTTTAGTGCTTTGAGGGCATCCAGAGTGATATTGTCAGTGTGTAATCGTGAGGCTATCTTTTCGGGTGCGTGCCATACGTCGCGGGCGATATTATTCCACCCTTCCATAGGGAAAAATCCGCTGTCAACAAGACAGGTGAAGTTATTACAGCCGTCATAAACATCCATAATATCATCAGTAAGCAGTGCCGCACCAAATCCGCCTCCCGAGCAACCGCAAACTATTACCGCCTCGGGATTTGGCACCAGCTCCTTCATCTTTTCTATTGAGGCTCTGTATTTTTTGTAGCCGTGATGATGAAGAAGCCTTTTGCTTCCGTCGAGAGCTGTATATGGAAAATCTCCGTTTCCTATATGAAAATCACCCGTATCGTAATTGATATACAAAACATTCCAGTCACGGAAGGGATTTCTTTCGCTATCCTCGAAAATGCCTCTGTTTCTTCTTATGTCGGAAAACAGATCGAGGTGGGTCATATAGTATGTATCCTGAATATCCTTTGCATAAATTGACGAAGGACGTGCTGCAGTATATTCATTCCAGGAAAGACCTCCGCCTGCGAAGAATATCATAAGTTTGTTCTCTTTGTCCAGCTTAAGCGAGCAATAGGTCGGCTCTCCAATACCGCTACTGCAATTCTCTGTATAGAATCTATACCATTTTCCGGGTTCAGCCGTGTCCTCAAGCCTGGGAAACCTCTTTTTTCTCAAAAACGGGGTAAGAATCTTTATCCAAAGGGGCTCTCTTTCCCAGCTTTCTAACTTAAAGTCTGCCATAATATCCCCTTAAAGCTTGTCTTCGCTTATCATAACGAATGCAGATTTTTTGCCCTTAGGCTTGGTTTTGCTGAAGCACTTTTTATATACGACACCCGGGGTAAAGGCGCTTTCCTTTTGAATTATACCACCCTCAAAGTCAATGTTTTCCGCAACATCTATATAGTCGTAGATCGCCGCTTTAGGCTCGGGCTTTATACTGTGTCCCGTAATTAGATAATCAAAGTCAAGCTTTTCAACCTTTTTCAATGAATTAAGATAAACCGAAAGCTTTGTTGATTCGGGCAGGAAGAGCCAAGTACCGCCGCAAATACCGTCACTTGCAAAGAACAGCTTCTTTTCGGGACAGTAAAGTCCTATGCTTCCTGCAGTATGACCGGGTATCTCAACAACACGGAGAGTGATGCCGCCAAGGTCAAACTCTTGTCCTTCGCTTATATCAATAAAGCTCTCCGATACGGGATTTGCAAGATAATCGCTCATCTTGTATCCATTTGGAATAATGAATCTATAGAAAAACAGAATTCTCTGCACCGAATAAAGCATACCCCAGCCGATTTTTCTGAAGTCCTCGGACTGATGATATTTATACACCTCGAGATCGTCGTGGTGCATATAGCAGGGATTATCAAACTTTGTATTTCCGCCTGCGTGGTCTATGTGACCGTGGGAATTTACAACGTACAGAGGAAGATCGGTAATGGTCCTTACATATTCTGCGAGATTTCCAAAGCCGTATCCTGTATCAAAGAGAAGGGAGTGATGCTCGCCAACTATGAGATATTTCGCCACAGCCTCGCTTGTAATGCCGTAAACTCCGGGAAAAATCTCCTTATTCTTAAAAAACTGCTTCATATTTTACTCCTGTTTTGATAATTTATAAAGCTCGCGGGTCTTATTAACCTTATATTCAAAGCATTCCTCACGAAGGCGGTCTTGCTCCTCTTTTTCATCCTCACGCTCTGTTCCAAAGCCGTGATAGCCCCTCTCGTATTTTATTATGTCGTGAAGCTTGCCGTGCTTTTTCAAGAGAGCTGCATAATGCTCACCTTGGGGATGCAAAGGATCTCTTCCGCACACTATGATTACTGCGGGCGAGAGCATTTCGATAGTTTCATCCTTGATTCTTGCCGCAGGGGAGATAAGCTCGCTGTCAATAGGAACTTTTGGTGGGCAAACCTCGAACATCAGCCGATATAGCTTGTTTCCTTCGGGAAAATCAATGGGGATCGTACCTGTAAAATCAAGGAAAGGAACCTCGATTACCTGTCCTGCGATTTTTATTCCGTCGTGTGCCAAAAGTATAGCCGCACCTGCCGTAATATGTCCTCCTGCGCTACCTCCCGATACCACAATACGATCGGGATCGATAGAGAGACTTTCGGCATTTTTCTTCAGCCATCTGACAACGTCTGCTACCTCCTCCTGACAATAGGGGAAGCTCTCCTCGTAAAGTCTTTTGTAGTTAACATTTACCACAAAGGCACCAAGCTCCTTTGATAAACGGTCGCAGTATGCGTCATCGTCAACGGCATCCATTCCTACCCATCCGCCACCGTGCACCTGAACGAATACGGGCATATTCTCTTGCTTTTCGGGGTAGTAGAATATAACCTCAACGGGATTTTTTCCATCCCTCTCGATCACCCCTCGCTTTCCGATCACCTTATCGCTCTTATAATGCTCGTTCGCTTTTTTTAGCTTTGTAGTAAAAAACCAACGTTTAATTCTCGTAAATGCCATTTATCTTTACCTCGATTTTCGGTAATTCATCTCCCTTGCTGATGACAAGGGCTCTGCCGTTATATGTTTTAATAACTTTGTCAAAATAGTTTTCCTCGCTTTTTGGGTCTGCGGATCCAAATCCTATAACGTCAGCCATAGACTCCTCGGATATCTCAAGCTGAAGGTCGGCGTCGGGATTCAAAATTCCGTTTTCGTCAACGAGGCTGATCTCTGTAATGCCGTCACCTAAATATTCGGTTTTAACCGATACCTCATAAGAGGCGGTGAGAAGCTTATCCTCGCCCGTTTTTTGAGAATCCTTATAGCTTACAGCATAAAGCTCGCCCGGCTCGTAGGTAATATCAAAATAAGTTTTACATTTTATGGGCTGCTTCTTGCCGAGTGATTCTCCGTTTCTGAAAAGCTCCACCTCGTCTGCGTTTGAATAGACCTCCACAACGATGGGCTTTCCTTCAAAGCCGCGATAGTTCCAGCTACGCTTGGCATCCGACCATCCCCATCGTGTGGGTGATTGCTTCTCTCCATAATGTGCGGGATCCTGAGATGCAATATAAGGATCACACCTTTTGCCCCATACGATCTCACGCCAATAGGAAACGGGGCGACGGTCACCGATAAGATCAAAATCTCCGCAGTTTGCTGTACGCCAGGGGTACGGACCGTAAATGTCATAATCTACGCCCCCGCCGTATCTCATTTGCCCTACGCCCGCTTCTCCGAGATAGTCCCAGGCGGACCAACCGAAATCGCCTATAATCTGTAGCTCCGACTTGCATATCTGCCAATTATCGTATAGCTCTCCGGCACAGCATTCTGCACCGAGAATTATTCTTTCGGGATAAAGACTTACGTCGGAAAGATATCTGTACGTAGCATAATTATATCCTGCTATATCAAGATAGCTGAATGCCTCCTCAAGAGGCTCACCGATCTCCTTTGAAGCCATAAGACGGGCGAGGGCTTCTTTATCTCCGTTCATAATGGAATTTATGTCTGCTCCTGCCTTAACGGCAAGCTCAGGGATCTTATCCATCAGAGCCAAGGTAATATTGATGCAATTCGTCACGTATCTTGTATGGTCAAGGCTTTTGATAAGATCAGCGATCCTTCTGCCTCTCCCTGCTTCTATCGGGTTGCTCGTTTCGCCTATCTCATTTCCGATAGAGTAGATAATAACACCGGGGTGATTGTAGCAAAGATCTACCATAGCCACAGTATCCTTTTCCCGGCAGTCTTCAAAATCAAAGGAATAGTCAAAGTCCACCTTGGGTGTAGTCCAGGAATCGCACAGCTCCACCATAACCAGCATTCCAATCTCGTCACAGGCGTCAAGAACTATTTTACTTGCAGGAAAATGCGCGCATCTTATGGCATTGTAGCCAGCCTCCTTCAGCTTTTTTATGCGTCTGTAGGTAAGGGCTTTATGCTCTATCGCACCAACAATTCCGTGATCGTGGTGGATACATCCTCCGCGGAGCTTTATGCTTTTTCCATTCAGGCGCAAGCCTCGCTTGGTATCAAGTGACAAGGTGCGAATGCCAAATCGGGTGATTTCTTCGTCACAACCGTCGATTTCGGTATGGCATTCGTACATATAAGGAGAATCTACTTCCCAAGGCGTGGGAGAATCCACCTCAAAGCGTGAGCTTACCGTTTTAGTCTCGTTTGGCATCATAGTGATGGGGAGTGAAAGAGTTATTTCACCGATTTTATGTGTCAGAGTGATTTTTGCAGTTTTGTTTCTACTATTTACAAGAGTTGCTTTGATATCAAGAACGGCAACGCACTCGTCGCATTGCAAGGTGGTTATTTTGACCGATGCGGGCTTTACGTATATATCTGTGCCACGGTACATCCAAACGTCACGGTATATTCCTGTTCCCGTATACCAGCGGCTTGAGGGGACACCGTTTCTCACCAAAACCTTAATGCTGTTTTTGCCCTCAATCAGATATGGTGAAGCGTCAACGAGAAAGGGTGTGTAGCCGTTTTTATGCTCATAGGCAAGAGTGCCGTTGATAAAGACGGATGTATTTTTATATACACCTTCAAATTCTATAAACGTGTTACCCGAGAGGTCATCCAAAAAGAATTCCTTGGTGTAATGAACCGTTTTATATGGGTAGTAACCCGTTGCGTTTCCCGTCCTGTTTTTTGGGTCACGCCTCTCTCGTATCATAGCGTCGTGAGGCAGGGTGACAGGGTATGAGTCGGCAACGGGGTTCAGCGTTTTTTCAAGGGCGGTTCCGCCGTTGTTATGGAATATCCACCCATCATTAAAGCTTTGTTTTTTCATTAGTATTTCCTTGAGAGCTGTGCCTCACATTCCTCACGGGTAATCTTGCCCGCATTACACTGTGCCATCAGCTCAACGTCCTTTTCCTTAAGATTATAAAACATCATAACCACGGCTCCCGCAATAGTACCAAGCGCGGGAATAAGAGTATATACGAACCACATACCGTTAAGCGCACTTTCGGGCTGTGCCACGTTTTGCGCTGCAAGATCGGCAAAGTCGGTTGCGTTTACCTCGACCCATCCGAAAAGTCCCATCAAGAACAGTCCAAGACTTCCGCCAATACTATAGGTGGCTTTTGTAATAAAGGATTTCATTGCAAAGAAAATACCCGAGCAATCCGTACCCGTTTTGTAACGGGCATATTCAATAGTATCGGGAGCGATGAATCCCGAGAAAATCGATCTTATGGTATTGGGGATAGCATATATCGTATGTAAAAGAATTACGAGCCAGGCATTCTCATATCCTGTGAAGAACATAATGAGGAACATAGCTCCCGCAATTATACTGCAAGCAATGAAGGAATTCTTTCTACCAAATTTTTTCGCTATTTTATCAGCGAAACCGCTGAGTATCATAGCAGGAATGAAGGCAAGAAGGACGGGAATACTGAGGAAGAGAGAGTTGTTAAGAAGATAGAAGGATACAAGGTTCTGCACAGCTCCTGCAGTAGCGGTACAGCAAACGATAAGCTCGGAAATAAGAACTATGGTCATATACTTATTTGTTTTTATACAGTTCCACATTTGTCGAAGAGTGTATTTTTCTTCTTTTTCATTCTCTGTGTTCTTAAGCTCTACGTTATACTCCTTGCCCACCTTGGCAAGAGGAATCATTGCAACCAAGCAAATAACTGAAATTATAATAGCAGCAACCGAAATAGGAACACCCACTCCCTCGCTGATGAGAACGGAAAGAGCAAGTCCTGCAAATACACCGCCAAGTACGGTAATAATACCTCTCATTTTGAGAATATGATTTCTTTCGTCCACGTTATCTGTAAGTGTAAGAACGAGAGAGTTCATAGGAACCTCAATAAGAGTACAGGAAAAATCATAAATGATATACGTAATGGTAAACCAAGCGATCTTAACTGCGTCGGGAGCACCCGAGGGCATAAGGAAGAAGAGTATTGTTGCTATGGGACAAAAAGCAAAGGTCAGACGGAACCAAGGAAGATATTTACCCTTTCCTACGATCCTTTTAAGGAGCTTCCACTCGGTAATTTTAAGTTTATCAACAAAGAAACCGAAAACCACATCATCAACCGCATCAACTATTTTAACGATCAGAATGAATGCGGCAAGAGATGTCATACTAAGGCCCTGGAAAGCAAGGAACGTAGTCATATAGGAGGCTACGATCGCCATTCCGATCAGCCTTCCGATGTCTCCCGAATAATAAGCGGCTCTTTCTTTTGCGCCAAGATTAAAGCCCGCAAATTTATTAATCTTTTCTTTTTTCATAGCATTTCTCCTTAATCAATTTTATTAATAATTGAATGTAAAGCACTGTCAATCTTCCGTATCACATCTGCAGGAACACGAACCATCTCCATAAGTTCTCTTGCCGTGTTGTTTCCTATGGCAGCCATAAGACCCTCTACGGAATATCCCCTCGCTGCGGCTACCATTTTAATTCCCTCAAACAAGGGGGCAAGAAGCTCTATTACCTCATCCGACTGCTTTCTTATGTGGTTTAAGGAGCATTCAACCGATAGTACGGGAGCAAAATCTGCATTGACGGAGGGCATCACCGTAGGAGCAGTAAAACCGGAGGTGGTCAATTTGCCGAAAAGCTCGCCGAGCCAGCCGATGCTATCGCCTACCCAATTTGGAACTCTCTCGGATACACTATTGGTAATGATCCAGTCTTCACCTGTTGAAAATCCGTGTCCGCCGAAGGAATAAACATGGCTTTCAAAGGAAACGCCCTTTTCGGCAAGAGCAAGCTGCATCATAATTGCGTTTTTTACGTCAACCGTTCTGTCATCTCTCGCCGCCGCGATGAAGCAAGGAGAGGTGGATGTGCTTACGTGCTCGTTTGGCTGGGGCATACCCGGCTGGCACACATCGCAAATATCTTTAAGTATTGCAGGATATACAAGGATTGCTGCTGCAGGCTTATTTTTAGCCATTGTTGCCGCTGTGGCACAAAGGTGCCCACCCGCGGAAAAGCCAACTGCGGCAATTTTCTCCCTGTCTGTGAACCACTCGTCTGCGTGAGATTTAATATATTCCATTGCCGCCTCATAATCCTCAAGAGGATTGGGCCATTTGTTATGCTCACCCGTTGAATAGCGAAGAATAAATGCCTGATAGCCTGCTTTGAGATATGCCGCCGCTACCGGGTCTGCCTCTCTGTCCGAGCACATTGCGTATCCACCGCCCGGAAGAACGAGAATTGCAGGTCTTTTAGAGAACAGGAACTCACCGTTTGCCTCCTGAATATATGCGGTAAGTCTTACGTTTCTTTCTTCGTTTATTTTTATCTCAATATTTCTCATAAAACATTCTCCTTATTAAGCTTTAATGCAAGGTCTATCATTCTCGCGGCACACCTTCTTATTTCTGTTTCCGTAAGAGGATATTTTGCCTCGGTATTATTAAGAGCTGTTATAATATCCTGATAGTGAATTGCCGTACCGGGCATCATAATGTCATTGCCCGCCTTGATGGCTCCGCTTGCCACGGCTACGGGGTACTTAAGATTTGGATTTGTCACGTTTCCGCTGACCCAGTCACTCATAACGATTCCTTTATATCCCCACTCCCCACGAAGCAGAGTTTCAAGCAGATCGTATCGGGACGAGGTATGCTCACCATTTAGCAGATTATATGAGCTCATCACCGTCGCGGGATCACTTTCCTTAATAGCTATCTCAAAGCCCTTGAGGTAAATATCTCTGAGGGTACGCTGACTCATAATTGAATTTGAATGCATTCTGTTCGTTTCTTGATTGTTTGCGCAGAAATGCTTTATGGACACTCCACAGCCACTGTGTGCCTGCACTCCGTTTGTGATTGCGGCAGCAGTTTTTCCGCTGATCAAGGGATCCTCGGAGAAATATTCAAAGTTTCTTCCGCAAAGGGGCAGACGGTGGATATTCATAGCAGGAGCAAGCCAGATATGAACACCAAATCTCTCCATCTCTTCTGCAACGATGTCACCGCAGGCTTTACATACGTCTTCGCTCCAGCTTTGTGCAAGAGCGGTTCCGATCGGCATTGCAGTGCAGTATTGGTAATGTATCTCACCGTGTCGCTCCTCAATCTCCTTATCAAGTCCGAGCATCTTCAAAACATAATCAGGAAGCAGAGCCTTTATCATATCAAGAGTGCCGTCGTCAATAGAATATGTGCCACGCTCGTCAACTCCGTATTTCGGATTAAGTCGCAGGCCCGCAGGTCCGTCTGCCATAATGACAACGGGGATTCCCTTATCCTGTAATCTGTCGGTGGTTTCCCCTGCGGAGCCGGGAACTCTGAAGCCCGCGTTTCCGATAATGCTGTTATGCTTGTTTCCGTCATCAAATGCTCCGGTGCAAAGATAAACGGCTTCTTCTATACTGAGGGATTCTGCTATTTTTTTCGCCTTATCGCTGATAGAAGGCGTCTCGGGTGCTATCTTGATAATATCAGAGGATCTTACCTCCAAATGCTTTACTCCCTCGGGGATACAGTATTTCTTTCTTTCGCTTGGTCTGAGATCGGTGAAATCCGCCTGCCCGCCAACAGAATGAAGCTCCTGAACCACCGTATCTTCATCAAGTGATAAAACTGCACAAACAAAGGTATCCGCCACGGATGAGCCGAGGTGAAGTATGTATTCGCCGCGCTCAAGGATTGAAGATGTACTTTCTTCATCAAATGATGTGATACTGCGGATATCAAATGAAAGCGTTACGGTTTCACTCTCTCCAGGCAAAAGCTCTTTCGTCTTACAAAAGGCACAAAGCACCTTGCTTGGTTGGTCGAGCCTTCCCTCGGGGATAGTAACGTAAAGCTGTGCTACCTCTTTTCCTCTGAAGCTGCCGACGTTCTTTACGTTAGCTTTTACGTTAACGTTGCTACCGTTCGTGTTAGCATCAATGAAATCAATACTGAAGTCGGTGTAAGAAAGGCCGTAGCCAAATGGGAAAAGAGGCTTCTTTCGGAAGGTTTCAAAGTAGCGATAGCCTACGTATATTCCTTCCTTATATCTTGTATCATCGGGATCGCCGAAATCCCCCTCATGACAGTAGTCATCCCATCTTGCCCAAGTGGTAGTAAGCTTGCCCGAGGGGTAAGACTTACCGAGCAACAGGTCAGCAAGGGCATCTCCTATGGCAATGCCTAACTGAGATAATAGGAGGAGGTTGTCCACACGGTCGAGAATGGGAGAGATGTCAACGACCCCACCCGTATTCAATACAAGTAAAAACTTTTTATAAGTATTTTGCAATCTCAAAATATCTCTTATCTCGGTTTCGCTGAGCTCAAAATTACCGCTTTCAACCGAACGGTCAGAGCCCTCACCGCTGTTTCGACCGAGAACGTATATGGCTACGTCACCTTCTGC
Organism: uncultured Clostridia bacterium; assembly: GCA_937884385.1. Classification (GTDB taxonomy): domain Bacteria; phylum Bacillota; class Clostridia; order Oscillospirales; family CAG-272; genus RGIG4608. The sequence continues at coordinate 13,631 of CALGCW010000121.1, forward strand.
ATCGAGTGGGAAATCATATTCGGGCTCTGCCATAATAGCACCGATGCCGAGCATAATTGCACCGATGCCTTCTGTCAGGATCTTTTGCTTGATATCCTCCCTGTGCTTTTTTTCACACTCTGCGAAGAGATGCTCATAGCTGTCAAGCCACTTTTTTGACGTGACGGTAAAGCCTGCATTCTCAAGCCCCTCTTCAATTCCCACGTAGTGACGAACATTGACGTCACCCGAGCCGGTGCCGCCCTTTATGGTCTTTCTTGCGGCGTTGCCATATAAAGCCACCTTGCAGGGCTTATCAAGCGGGAAATCTCCGTTTCGCTTCAAGAAAAGGGTGCACTCCGAAGAAAGCTCACGCACTCGTCTTATATGCTCTATTTCGTATTTTTCCATATTATTTTCCATCATCTGTTAACCTCTCTTCAAATAAATAATCTCCGCCGAGAAGAAGCAAATTTTTTCCACTCGGCATTGTCAGATGTGCCTTTGCTCCGTCGGGAACAGAGCAAGAGTATATAAATACCTCGTCTTTTATCTCCCAGGAGGATTTTATCAATCCGAATTTTGTTTTATACTCCGCCTTTGCATAGGTGAGTGAGCCACCAAAAACAGGAATTAAGTCAAATTCCTCAAATCCCGGCTTGTCAAAGCGAGGGCGAATTCCACCGATATATTCAAACAAAAATTGACATACGGCGCCCAAGGAATAGTGATTAAAGCTATCTCTGAATCTGTCAAATCCGTCCCAATTCTCGGGCATTGTGGTAGCTCCCATCAGAATCGGGCTAAGCCAAGAGGGTGTTTCGGTTTGCTCTAAAATTTTGAAAGCCTCCTCCTTAAGACCGTTATTGCAAAGGGTGGGAAGAAGATAGACGGTAGATAAAAAGCCTGTGTTCAGGTGATAGCTTGCATTAACGATTTCTTTTCTCAGTTCGCTGATTACAAGTGCCTTTTTGTCGTCTTCTACCATATCCAGGGCAAGTGCACGAACGTATGCCGCCTGATGTCCCTTTTGTATAACGCCCTCATCTGATATCAGGTATCTACTGTAAGCATATTTCAGTTTTTTTGCGATCCTTGCATATTTCTCGGCATCCTCGTGTCTGCCAAGAATTTTTGCCATATGAGAAAGATTATCGCAGCTTCTTTTGGTGTAGGCGGTAGCGACCTCGGGCTTTCCGTATTTCGCCATATGAGTCACGTAATCTGCCGCTGTTCCGCCCTTCATAAACAGCTCTATAACCTCGGGTGCAGGCGGGAGAGGCTCGTTCCATTCTCCGTAATGGAATCGGGTATCGTAAATCAGATCGCCCTCGCCCTCTTTATACCAAGGCTTATCCGAATGCAAGGGGTTCTTCTCCTTCATACAGGAAAGGGAGAAATCTACCCAGCGACGGGCACATTCATAGTGATCCTCTAAAATCCTCTTGTTTCCGTACATAAGGTAGAGCTGATACGGGATCCAGACTGCGCTGTCTCCCCATCCCACACTATCCTCGCCTATATGACCGTCCCCATCAGGACCTGCAAGAGCCATTGCGGGATTTGTCTTTTTTATTTTTTCAAGCTCTGCCGGGTTATGCACCGACGAGGTAGATGGGAAAGTGATTCCAACCTTACCGCTTGAATATTGTTCTATTCTCTGATCTGCAAGCCATTTTTCAAAGAAGCTCTCCACGTCCATAAAATAAGCCGCAGTATTTACGTATATCTGTGCGTCACCGGTCCAGGCATTTCTCTCACGTGTGGGGCAATCAACGGGGACGTCAAGAAAGTTGCCCTTTTGACTCCACCTTGCGTTTTCCACCAATTTATTTATAAGTGGATTGGAGCATTTGAAGTCGCCGACCTCCTCCATATCCGAATAAAGGGCAATCGCACAAAATTCACCAGCCTCTATGCCCTCAATAAGAGCATATCTGAAGCCGAAGCAGCTGAAATGAGGTGTGTATTCTTCTGTATCACCGCCACGGCAGATATATGTGATCTCTTGAAATTCCTTCATTTCGCCATCGCAGTTTGCGGTGGAAAATGCTCCGTTTTTGTCAAGCCCCTCGCCGTGCTTTATGTGTATTATCTGGCCGGGGGTGGTATTGTGCAAAGTCATCTTTACATATCCCGCAATATTTTGTCCAAAATCGGCAACAAGATTTCCTGCACTGTCTCTGAAAAGCTTTCCCGAAAATCGTTCCTTTTCTCTTACGGGAACACCTTCGGTTTTTATCATCTCTGCATCCGTGTGGTCGTTTGAAATAGTAGCACTCAACCACTCACAGGGCGTTATACGGGCATCGTAAAGTTCACCCTTTTGCATATCACTTGAAATTATCGCACCGCAGGATACGAGAAAGTTCTCATCGGTGTTTATATATTCCGTATTTCCATTCTCGTATTTTAACTCCAACGAGGCGCAAATAGAGAGCGTATATCCGAAGTTGTTTTTCCATCTCCACCAGCCGTCGCCCACGGTACTTTGCCATATATTCTCACCGAGGCGAAGATTTTTCATAACGTCATAGCTTTGAACCTGTATTCTGTGGTAATAACTTGTAAATCCGGGAGTAAATTTATCCTCGGTAACCGCCTCACCGTTTATTTGTGTCGTGTATAATCCGTGGGAGGTGATATGTAGTGTGGCAGAACAAAGTCCCTCTTTTACACAGAACCTTCTCAAAAATACAGGAACAAGAGGGGTATTCTCGCCGTCACCGGGATGCGATATCCATTTTGCATTATTCATCATAGCTTATTTTCCATCCGTGTATTTTTTCATAAAAGCGATTATGTGATCAAAGCACTCCCTTGCGTATTGGTTTTCTCCAAGCATATTCAAATAGCCGTGCGGAAGGGGACATACTTCTTTTTCAATAAAGAAATATTCGTTTTCACATCCAATCTCCGTCAGTCGCTTTGAAAATGCACTCATATCATCGGGAAATCCGTCTGTATTACCTGCAGTCATAAAGCTGGGAGCGTATCCTTCCTTGATATATTCATAAGCATTGTGCTTTTTTACCGCAGCGCTCCTCATATTCATAGTTCCCATATAGTTGCCAAGCATCAACTTAAGCTTTAATCCGAAATTGCTTATAATGAAGGGGGCGTCATCAATAATCAATGCAGAAAGCTCATCCTTTTCAAGCGAAGGCGTGATACCAAGGCTTTTTCTATACTCTTCGTTTACCATAAGAGAGCCGTACTGACCTGCAAGGATAGCTCCTGCGGATTGCCCGAAAATCACAACGTTTGTCATATCAAGACCGTAAAGCTCTGCGTTTTTCTTCAAAAATGCGATTGCTTGCTCCATCTGAATAAGCGGTACGGGGAAATGACAGTCAGGCACCAGAGCATAATTGACGTTTACAAGATTAAAGCCCTCAGCTACTACCTCGTTAAGAAGTCTGTTTGCATCATCATTTGCCGCCATAGGATCACCCATTGCCTTATCGCCGCCAAAGAAGCCACCGCCGTGGAAGTATATTACTGTAGGACGGATTACCGTAGTGTCCTCGTTTGGATATGAGATATCAAGATAACTGTTGGGATATTCCGTTCCGTACTTGATTTCAGTGATATACAGCTGTCCGTTTTCCTTGATCTTTTTCTCGGGATTGCCAAAGGGCTCATAGGAATTTATGGGCTTTCCTTTATAGAGCAGATCTTGTATCTTACCGATAATGATTTGCGGATGATGGTATACGTATGCCGCCACGCTCACCACGGCTACGGTCATAATTAACAAAACTAAGATTACATACTCCATAAAAAATCCTCACAAGCTGAATTTTGATATTTTTCTACAATTATATTGTATCACTACAAAAAATTAAAAAATACTATATATTTTACGAAGAAAATAGGTTGATTTTAACTTTATCTTGTGTTATTATATAAATTGTACAAAGATTTTAATGCTGAGGAGGGCAAAAATGAGTCGCTATACGATAGAAGAGCTGCATCGCTTGGATAAGATAGAAGAGCTCGGAAAGAAATACCGTTCAAAATTCGGCAAGAATTTATCTCATGCAAAGTATCTTTTGCTCACAAAATACAGCAACGGATCGTTTCCGTCAATAGAATATATTAATTCTTCCGCGTTTGAGGCAGAAAGTAAAAAAATTGAAGACCTTCTTGCAAAGCAATTCAGAAAAATGGGGCTTCCTGCAAGCGAGTTTATTAAAGACGATTGCGACATAGAGATAGAAAAACTGCTTCGATACGTAGATATTCCAAAGCATCATCACGATTTTTTAGAGCTGGTTTACGTTGTGAGGGGCGTTTGCTATCATACCGTAGAGGGAGTACCTTATGAACAAACAACAGGATGCTTTACGATCATTAATTCAAGTGTAGATCATCAGCTTTCCGCGCTTGACGATTGCCTTTGCTTTACGATAAAGGTAAGGCCCGATAAGTTTGTAAATTTTAATATTCCGAATTTACCTTTCTTTGCAATCCCTATATGCTTTGAATGTGGTAATGACGAATTCATACCAAATATTATTCTGGAACTTTATGATCAACAGGAAGGCAATCTACCGTATCACGGTGAAATGATGACTCTTTTGCTTCAATCAATTTTGGTTTACTGTATGCAGAACTACGGTGATACCCGACAGGTTTTGATGTCATTTCCTGCGAAAGAGGGAAAATGGATCGGCGTTCTCAACTATATGTATGAAAATTATCGCAGCATAACAATGCGGGAGCTTTCAAGGCATTTTGGTTACAGCGAACCATATTTTTCAAAGCTGTTTCATAAGGAGATGGGTAAAACCTTCACTGAGGTATTAAAGGAATTTAAGCTCAGAGAGGCCGCAAAGCTGTTGCAAACAAAGAAGCTCAAGCTTGCCCAAATTTGCGAAGAGGTGGGGTACGGAGACGTAACCAAGTTTATTAAGGACTTTAAAAAGCAATATGGTATGACCCCGATAAAGTATCAAAAGAGCTATATGCAAAAAGACGTTTTATAAACAAAAATAGCCGAGCTTGACAAATTCAAGCTCGGCTATTATTGGTTTCATATCAATAGCTGATTCTGCGGAAAATTTTATTGCTGAATGCGATGGAGTGAAAAATATATGCGGTGCATATTTTGATGAAAAATATCGTGGGAAGGGAATTGCGCAGGGATTGCTTTCTTTCGTGCGAGACGCTTTGATATCAGAAGGAGTGACACATCTGGGTGTCGATTGCGAAACGCTAAACCCTACTGCTTTGGGCTTTTGGACTAAGTATTTTTCGCCCTATACATATTCGTTTGCCAGAAGGATCGATGAACGTATAAGCGATAATTACACAAAATCACACAATCAATAAGCGAGATGGGGACGCCGGTTCCTACGGTAGATAAATGCAAAATGCAAAGTGCAAAATGCAAAATTGTGAATATATTTGTAGGTGCGGACGCACGCGGTGCGCCCCTACGGTAGATAAATGCAAAATGCAGAATGCAAAAGGCAAAATTATTTGTTTGTTTTTTTACATATAGATACCAAAATCGCAATTATCTCTTTGATTTCGGATTCTATGCTCTCAAACTCTTTTCCGAGAGATAATTCGTCTCTCGCAATAGCCAAAGCCAATATTCCGTTTCATTGGCTTCCTTTAATGCAATGTTCATCTTCATATTAAAATCGGCTTTGCTTTGCCCTTTGTATTTATAGTATTGCGGCAAATTCATCTCTGGAAAGACCGCTTTTTTCTTTGATTATTTTGATCGCCTGCTTAACGCCCGAGAGGGACATATTCGTTCTTGCGGCGATCTCTGCATCGGAGAGCTTGAAGGCGGCAAGGCGGGCAACGACTCTGTTCTGGTCGGAGAGCTTTGCTATAATTTGCTGACCCTTGATATTTCCGTTGAGCTTCGTCCAGCCGTCATTATATATTTTATGTAGTCTTTTTACCTCGTTCCAAGCCTCTTCGTCAAGCGGAGCAAGGCGGCGTTCTATCAGCGCGTAGAGTATTCTGCAATACTCCGCGATCGTGCCGTAGAGCTTATCGGGGAGTGCCAGCTCAAGAGCTTTGTCGATATGGTGGATGGCTTCGTCATCGTTGCCGCAGTTGTGGTAAACAGCGGCGCAGGTCATTCGCAGATATATCTCGGACATGACCGTATTCTGCTCGCTTGCCCAGCAGATCATAGGCTCGATAGTGTAGGGAACACTCGTCATAACGTAAAGGCCCTCGGCACCCGGGAGCTTTAAGGTTCCCGTTGCAACGGAGTAAGCCACCGCATATAAGAACTTTGCATAATACACCTTTGCGGCAGGGTAGGAGTCCTTGTGTAGCGGCTCAAAGCGCCCTGTCTGGAACCATTTCGGGAAGCTGCTTACGTTATACAGCATAATATCAACGGCACTTATGGCAAGCTGCATTACCTCGCGGTCATCGTCATTCTTTGCGGGGGCTTCGGAGATGTGTATCTTCGCCTTTCGCCACATAGTAATATCGCCCTTCCATATAGCGCACATTGCAAGAAGCATACCTGCGCCTATAACTGCGAAAAAGCCCGAATGCTTGTCAAGTAAATAGTTTGCGCTGTCATAGACCTTGTCTATCTCACCGCGGGAGTATGCCACCTCGGCTTCAAAAAGAACCTGTGCTTCGTGGTTGTATGCAAGGTTATCCGCTGAAATATCGGCAGTTCCGGGTGCGCTGTAAAGGTCGCTCATATATAGAAACGGAGTCTTTTTGGGCATTGGCATATCCTTATCCGCATTCGCCCTTCCGACCTTCGTTCTGCCGTCGATGGGCTTCTTTGCATTTTTGGGTATCATCCAATTTCGGCCGAGACGCGTTGCACCCTCGATTTTGCCGTTAGCGCAGAGCATTTGAACATTTCTTGTCGTAAGACCCCATTTTTTAGCAACCTCGCTTATGCTGATATACTCCATTTTGAACCTCCCGAAAACGCAATTTATATTTTTCGCATTTGCGAATAATATATACTTCGCATATACGAAATATATTATACATTGTTTTGAAGAATTTGTCAAGGGGTATTGCGAGCACTGCGGTGCTTATGATCGAAGCAAACATTTTTGCCGTGATACTTGCATTATTTTCAGAGCTGTGATATAATGATAATGTGACACACTTCACAATAAAAATAAAAAAGATAAGGAGAGTATAGCTATGAAAACCAATCTTGCATTTTTATTGATATTATCAGTTATTGTCTTGCTTTTGCTTCCCGGTTGTGACTTGATTTTTGACAAAGACTCGGATGTTATCAGACATACCGATAAAATGGAATCAGCAAGCGGAAAATGGCAGCTATTGGGCGACGGGGATACCTACTTTATTTTTGACGGAACAGAAAACGTAATGTCTTTTAGCTACTACGAGGACGGCGCAAAAAAATATGAAGGCAAATTCAGAGCCGTGTGCCGTACTGATGACGATGCGTCGACCCCCATATCCTTTATTGTTACGCGAAATGACAAGCAAAAAGAGGATTGGATCAACTGCTACGCAGAGAACGTCGACACGAAGTTTACTCAGTTTAGCATCATGTTTGAAGAAGAGGATCAGGGCGTCACCGACGGAACGGTATATACACATGTTTACCGTATCAGCGAAATGCCCTACAAAATAGGAACCTACGTTTTGGAGGGCGAAGAATACAAGGATTATTCCCGAGGCGGCTTTGAGGACGGTGTATACCGCATTCCGGAAGGAACATACGTTACCGAGGGCGGTCAGAGCCTCACAGTGATGCCTTTAATGCGACAGAGCTATATGCTATTCAGATACGAAAACGGAGAGACTGCTGTTGAGGGAATCTTCAATATTGCAGAGGACCGAAAAACGATTTATTTATATATCGAGCACGATATATATGAAAAGGTCAGAGAATCTGATAAAGCTAATTACGATACGACCTTCAGCATCAACTATCCGCCGGATATTTACCTGAGAGGGGATTTTGACACGACCTCGAACAGTCTTGTTATCAACGGTCTGTACCACCACACTCAAAGTCCCATCGAAATTGACGATTCGTTTTGGGTGTTTGGCACTTACGATAAGAGATAATATTAATTGCTGACCGTGTGCAATATATTTCATTCGGTTTAGTCGTATAGTGCTTGAACCAAAAAGAGAAAGACGAACTTTGGTCCGTCTTTCTTTTTTTTGCACAAAAATACAATAAATATATACTATAATGAAAAAAATCATGTGAAAATATGCGGTTTTTAGTGAAGATTAAACATATTTGAGTGCCGTTTTCGTGGGGCTAGGTGGAGATTTTTGATCAAAATTCACAAAAATTCCTTTTTTTATATAAATGGGTTGGAAACATTTCCAAAAGTACTTGCAATTTTTATTCCGTTGGTGTATAATACCATTGGAAACATTTCCAAAAATGGCTGTATTGTAATTTTTGTACATATTGATTATATATAATATGCAAAAAAGCGAAATAGGGGTACCCCTATTCTTGTGATGCTTCACATCACAAGAATAAAGAATACTGACGGCTCCTTGCTCGCGGATGATACACTCGTGACATTGGAAAAAAGCTATGCCAAGATATTAAAGCAAAAATATGATTTTTTAGAAAAGAAAGGGAAGTCGTAATGGCGAATTTATTGTTAAGGCACGTTTACAAAATATACCCCGGCGTTGGCAAAGCCAAAAAGAACGCCAAGGGTGAGGCAAAAAAGAGAAGCGGTGATTTCGTTGCGGTCAAGGATTTCAATATGGAGATCAATGACGGCGAGTTCATCGTATTCGTAGGACCCTCCGGCTGCGGTAAGTCCACTACGCTGCGAATGATCGCAGGACTTGAGGAGATCAGCGGCGGTGAGCTTTATATCGACGACCGCTTGGTCAACGACGTTGACGCAAAGGACAGAGATATAGCGATGGTATTCCAGAGCTATGCGCTTTATCCCCATCTTACGGCTTACGACAACATAGCCTTTGGCCTTAAAATGCGCAAGGTGCCCACCCCGAAGCTTGACAGCGAGGGCAAGCAGATAATTGCTATTGACGAGAAAAAGGTCACAGAGCTTGACAAGAAGCTCAAAAAGCTTTACAAGGAGCAGCAGCTTCTTATAAAGGATGCTTCTCGCGCCGTGCAAGAGGATGCCGCTTATTACGAGGAAAAGAAGGCGTTGCTCGAAAAGCGCATAACTGACACGGAAAAGGATCTTAAATATTACAAGGACACGCCCGTTCCTCTCTTTAGCTACGTTCATATGACGAAGCAGGAGATAGACGATAAGGTACAGTGGGCGGCAAAGATATTGGGCATTGAAGAATTGCTTGATTCAAAGCCTGCGGAAATGTCGGGCGGTCAGCGTCAACGTATAGCTCTCGGACGCGCGATGGTGCGCGGACCGAAGGTATTCTTGCTTGACGAGCCTCTCTCCAACCTTGACGCAAAGCTCAGGACCGCGATGAGAGCTGAGATCGTTAAATTGCACAACCAGCTTAAGACAACGTTCATATACGTCACTCACGACCAGATCGAGGCTATGACTATGGGTACGAGGATCGTGGTTATGAAGCTTGGAGTTATCCAGCAGATCGATACTCCCACAAATCTTTTTGACTATCCCGACAACAAGTTCGTAGCAGGCTTTATCGGAACTCCTCAGATGAACTTCTTCGAGGTGGATATCAAGCGCGTAGGTGACAGGCTCAACGTTGCTTTTGCTGACGGTCAGAGCACAGATCTTGATCTCTCCCACTTGCGCACGATACAGAAGGAATATCTTGACGGCAAGGTACACAAGGTTTATCTTGGTATCAGAGGTGAGAATATTACGGTAGCAGAGAGTGGCATCAAGGCTACACTTTCGATCAAGGAGGTCCTTGGTAATACGACACAGCTCTTCGTTCGCTTGGGCGAAAAGGGTGACGACGTGATCGTTAGCGTGCCCGAAAGGAACGATCTTATGCCAGGCGAAACCGTACATATTGAATTTAATGAAAAATTCGTCCATCTCTTTGACAGAGATACCGAGGTATCCATTATGTCAAGAGAATACGGAAACAAGTGATATATGAAAAAATGGCTCAGATTCTTCTGCCTTAGCTTTCTCTCCGACAAGAATGCAAGAGAGGGAGCAAGGCGCGGATATACGAACGTTTTTCTCGGGCTGCTACTCTCGTTTGCCTTGCTATGGATGGGCTTTGTCGGTGCGGATATGCTACCGTTTTCGTCACATTATGCGAATTCACCCGATTTTCAGGAGACCGTGCATACGCTCCTTGCAAGCGCTGACGTGCAGGATCGCATCGTGCTTGAAATTCACGAAAACCGTCTTATGGCTAAAAGATACGGCGGGCAATACCTTGAGGGTCTTTTGGTAAGCACTCTTGAAGATGAGGCGGACAGGCAGATCTATTCGTCGGCGGGCTATGACGTAGTTGTTGACACGCGACCTGCGGATGCTCTTGCACAGGTCGAGATATTCTACGTATCCAACAACGGCAAGGGGCTTGAGATATCTTATGAAGAATATCTTGCCCTGAACGATGCGAACAAGCTTAATTTTGACCTTGAGCTTAGGTACACGGGAAAAGAGCTTGAGCTCAGTGACGAGATGATCGACGGATATTTGACATATCTTAACGGCTTGGGCGGCGAAAGCAAGGAAAAGCTTACAGGATTTGCAAACGAGCTTGCTGAAGGCAAGATCGGAAAGAGCGAATATAACAGAGCCGTTTACGAGCTTTATTTTACAAATTACTACCCCGATATAACTGCTTATGAGAGCACGTCAAGCGTGCCGCTTCTGCGCAATTATTACTATCATAATTATATAAAGGAAGGAAACGACAAATATCTCTTCATTTTTGATGATTATCTGGCGGCTTCCTTTGAGACGAAGAGTGGGACGGACATCTCCTTCTACGGCTTTTACGGAAATATCGGAAACGGTGTTCTGATAGGTGAGGGAGTGAAAGAGGCGGAAGCAAACGCGATGGCGGACGGCTTTATCGAGGACTCTTACAGGGCTATAGCGCCCCTTACGTTATACGCGCACGCAATGAACGTTTTTTCGATGATACCATTCATTGCGCTGATGCCGATGGTGGTGAGCCTTTTGGCTTATTCGTTATTGAAGCTTCGCGGAGTTGAGAGCATAGGTACTCTCGGTGCGGCATTCAAGATCATCGGCTCGTTCGTTTGGGCGTCTGCGGCTATATCGGCGCTTCTCAGCGTGCTTGCCGCGTTCTTTGCTCCACGCAACATACTTGCGGTGCTGCCGCTTTTGGTATTTTTTGTGATACTTGCGGTCAGATCGATAGTGTTCGTTGTAAGAGAAGCCAAATTATATACGGAACGACAAGAAAAAGTACAAACGGAGGCTTAAATTGTTAGTTTGCATTGGTGAAATACTTGCCGACATGATCGGCGAGGAAAAAAACGGAATTATTACTTATGAAAGAAAGGCCGGCGGTGCGCCATTTAACGTTGCCTGTGCGCTGAAGAAGTTTGGCGCGGACGTTAAGTTCGTGGGCAGTGTTGGCGACGACCTTATCGGTCAGTTTTTGATAAATTATGCTAAGGATTTCGGCATGGACGTCACGTACATCCACAAGCATTCCGATCGCAACACGACGCTTGCGTTCGTTGAGTTGAACGAGGAAGGGGACAGAGCGTTCTGCTTCTATCGTAAAAACACGGCGGACTACCGCATGCCCGAGGTCAGCGACGAGCTTATAGGCTCTGCCGACACCGTATGCATCGGCTCTCTGATGCTTGCAGATCCCGACTGTGTAGAATACGCGCAGGATATAATCAAGCGCGCTCACGATCTTGGCAAGGCGGTCGCGTTTGACGTAAACTACCGCACCGACATCTACAGGGACAAGGACAGCGCGGTAAAGACCTACAAAAAGATACTTGCGCAGGCGGATATAGTCAAGTTCTCCGAGGATGAGGTAGAGATATTCACCGAGGATTACGTGAGCTCGCTTAGCGACAAATTAGTGCTCATAACCTTGGGTAAGGATGGCAGTGAATGGAGATATGGGGGCAAGAGCAACAGAGTGCCCACAATCGAGGTCAAGCCCATCGATACCACGGGGGCGGGGGATGCGTTCTTTGCAGGCGCGCTCTCCATTATAGACAAACACGGGGCAGAGCATCTAACAGAGGAGCTGTTGAACGATGCTTTGAGATTCGGAAACATAGCGGGTGCGCTCAACACGACGGGCCGCGGTGCTATAGACAATCTCCCCGATCTGAACACGATAAATAAATATTATAATAAATGAGAGGAAGGAGCAAAAATGAAAAATTGGTATAAGATCATATGCTTGGCATTAGTTGCCGTTATGAGTTTTTCATTGGTAGCTTGTAATTTGGCTAACGGAGCGACGGGAAACGGCGCCGGAGACAGTAACGGAGCCGGGGGTCTTTCATCCTCGGAAACCGTGAACGGCGGTACGTCGGGCAAAAATGACGGCGTAACGTTCACGGACGTGGTCGACTATGACGTAGTCGTAAACGACGTGAGCATGGAAAGCGACACGGACAGCTTCACGCTTTTGGAAAAGTCCTACGGTGCGGATGAAAAATTCGTTTACACCGCAAGGGTTGCCTTTGAAAGAGGTGTGGCGGCGGCTCTCGCTTTCGGTGCGGAGGACGGCTCTCACTACTGGGTATTCAACGTAGACAGAGAGGCGAATCGCGTTAAGCTGCTCTACTTTACCGTTGAGAACGGTAAAACGCAGGCTGTTGAGCTTTTGACAGACTACTTTATCGGAAACGATAAGATGACGGATAGCGAAAGACGCTTGGTAGGCTCGAAGGTTGCCGGTCTTGGCGACGTTCAGCTCAAGGTAGTCATCACTCCCGAAGCGGATGGAGTGTTTGCAGAATTCTATGCTGATAACATCCGCAGATTCGGCATCGACACCACCATCGACCTCAACAAGCTTGAAAAGCTGCCCGAGGGAGTTGCCTACGGCGGCGGAAGCATCGGATTTAACTGCTTCAATTCAAAGGTTAAATTTACAGACATCTATTACGGAAAGAGCGACTATTCCTACTACACGGAGCTCTACCGCAATCAGTATCATTTCTCACAGTATGCACACTGGAACAACGACCCCAACGGCTTGGTATATTACGACGGTTATTACCACATTTACTATCAGCACCATCCCTACAACAACTATTGGGGTGAGATGTATTGGGGACACGCAAGAAGTAAGGATCTTGCACACTGGGAGCTCCTCCCGATCTGCTTATTCCCCGATGAGGACTGGGGCGAGGGCGTAGGCTATATGTGGTCAGGCTCCGCTTATGAGTACAGAAAGGGTGACAGCGCGGATATTGATAATCTCAACTGGTTCCCAAGCGGAAACGGCAACGGTCTTATCGCCTTCTACACACGTGACGGCGGCAGACAGGACCAGATGATCATGTCCAGCGACGACGGCGGTATGACTTGGACAAAGCGCAGGCTCATTCCTCAGGACGTGGCTACAGGCGCGGACGGAATCTTCCACAAGGTCGCTTGCCGCGACCCCAAGGTATTCCCCGTTGAGACGAAGGACGGCAAGACTACCGTTTGGGGTATGGTCGTCACAGGTCAGCAGGAAAACAAAGTTTGGTTTATGAAGTCGACAAACCTTCTCGATTGGTCTTATGCGGGTCAGTTTGTTGCAAACGTTCCCGAATGTCCCGACGTAGCGGTCTTGACTGCTGACGACGGAAACGTATATACTGTACTTACTCTTACCGCAAGAGAATACATAGTCGGTAAGATGAGCTACGACGGCAATCACATCATCTTTACGGACAAGGACGGCGGCGCGATCGATCAGAGCGACATTCAGAGAATGGATTTCGGTACGGATTCCTACGCAACTCAGTCCTTCAGCATCAGAGATACGGCAAGCGATTACTTCGGTAAGACCGTTTCAATAAGCTGGTTCGCAGGCGTTCCCGCAGATACTGACAGCGGTATCTACGCAAACGCAAGAAAGATCTGGAACGGAAGCGGTATGACGATCCCCGTAATCTGGGGCTTGGCTACCGAGGGTGACGGCTATATCCTGACGCAGACACCCATCGTAAAGGACAGCACTGCCTTTACAAAGGACAATTTGTTGAATATCAGCGACAGAAAGGTTGACGCGAAGAGCGAAAACATACTTTCAACTGTTAATACACATATATTTGAAATGCTTTTGAGCATTGACAATCCCAACAACGAATCGATCTCCATCAAGATCAACGTTAGCGACGACGAATACACGGAGATCGGTTGGAACAAGGAAGAGGGTTATTTCGTAGACAGAAGATTTGCTTCTTCTGCGGGACTCAGCATCAAGGATTATCACTTCAGATACACCTCCGGTCCGAGAGATTTTGGAACGCAGGATTTCTACATCCTCTCCGATAACGGCGGTGTTGAGGTCTTCTGCGACGACTTTAAGATCCCGTTCTACCTTCTTACACTTGCATCACCCTATTCCGTTAAGGCGGAATTCTCCGTTTCCGGTGAGGTGACTGTCAACAATCTTGAGCTTAACGAGATCGCTTCCGTATGGAGAACGGGTGAGGTAGTTGACGGCGAGACCGTTCTATACGTCAGCCACGACAACGTTGAGCTTGACACCTCCATCTGCACACAGAAGCAGGTGACGGCATACTCGACCTCCGGTCAGGATATCTCCTGGAAGCTTGAGGGCAGTGAGGGTGTTGTTTCTCTTGAAAACACCACCGGCGGAGTTATAGTTAAAGCTCTTGGTGCGGGCAAGGCGACTCTTACCGCTACCTGCGGCAATCAACGCAAGGTGATCAACGTCACGGTTTACTCGGGCACACCCGAGACGGACATTAAGTTCGGCGCGGACGGAATAATCTCCGGTGACTGGATCGCAAAGGGAACTGAGATAATTGCAAATATGCCTGCGGGCGACGGATATATTTTATCCAATCAGAGCGCATCCGACTTCAATTGCTCCGTAGCATTCTCGCTTGACGCGATCGCTGCTGCGTTTATCTTCAGAGCAAGCGAGGATATGAGCGAATATATCATCTTCAACTACGACAACAACGAAAAGATCGTTAAGATGTGGTCGCAGAACGGTGAGATCGGCAGAGCAAGCGCTCCCAACGTTAACACGGGCAACGTGGTACTCAGAGTTGAGGCAAGCGGCTCTTCGATCAAGGCTTATATCAACGGTAATCTTGCGATCGACGCGGTACTCGGTGAAAACGAGCCCACAGAGGGTCTCTTTGGCTTGAACGTTTACTCCGGTACGGCAACATTCAAGACAGTATCCAACTTCAACGGCGAATATACCTATAACGGCACGGGTACATTGACCGTTGTTGGCGATTCCAAGCAGGTAGTGACGGCTCTTTACAACAAGACATTGGTCAACACGAAGGTCGACAGAGCCTTCTACGTAAGCGAGGGAAGAAATCTTGTGATCGATCCCGCCTACTTCGAGCTTCTTCCTGTTGGAACATACACTTTCAAGGCGGTTTGCGGCTCGAGTGCGTATGAATTTACGGTAGAGGTGACCGCCGTAACAGAGACAACACTTAAGGATATCACAGTTCAGAAGGGCTGTAATGCAGTTATTTACCTTGGAAACGTTGAGGCACAGACCGTTTCACTTAACGGCACACTACTTACCGAGGATCAGTATGAGATAGAAAACCTTATGCTGACTATCGGCGCGGACCTTTTGACAAATGACAGCAATGTGATCGTAATTAACGGCAACAAGACCGTTAACGTAACACTTGAATAAAGTCCGCTATTAATTGTTTGCTACGGCGCCCGCAGCGGCAATTAAGACCGGCAGATAAAAAATATGGAAAAAACTATTAAAGACGTAGCAAAATATGCAGGAGTTGGGGTCGGTACCGTCTCAAGAGTTATCAACAACGAAAAGGCGGTAGGGGAGGAGACCCGAAAAAAGGTGCTTGAGGCAATGAAGGCTCTCAATTATTCGAGAAACAATATGGCGTACCGTTTGAAAAAGAACGAAACGCGCATTATTGCCTTGTTGGTTCCCGTTATAAACCACCCCTTCTTCGCAAAGCTCGCGTACTACGTTGAAGATGAAGCGAGCAGGTTCGGATATTCGGTAATTTTGGTGTCCTCACAGCAAAAGGTGGATAAGGAAACTGAGATAATTACGAAGATCACTCACAGAGAGGTCGACGGGGCAGTTTTCGTTACTCACTATAAGCACGAGGAGGAAAATCTGCAAAATTGCCCGATAGTTTCGATAGACAGAACGTTTGGGGAAAACATCCCTTACGTTACAAGCGATAACTACGATGCAACAAAAAGTGCATTGGAGTATATGATAGAACGCGGGGCAAAGCGTGTAGGATACATAGGGTCGAAGCCTTTAGTAGGTTCGGAGATATCCGAAAGAGTGCGCGCTTACCTTGACGTTATGGCAGAGCATGGCATGTCGCCCTGTATGGTCAATGAGGTCATACAGCACGGTGAAGAAACGGTCGTAGTTGACAATTTTATGGAGAAATATTCGGACGTTGACGGAGTTTTCGTATCCGGATACACGCTTTCACAGGTCTTTTACGAGGCTGCGATGGCTCAGGGCAAAAAAGTTCCCGAGGAGCTGCAGATAGTTTCTTACGACGGCATTTTCAAGCAATGGGGCAGCAACATTACAAGTGTGGAGCAGCCCATTGAAGAGATGGCAAGGGAAGTAGTCAGACTGCTTATTAAAAAGATACACGGTGAACAGACACCTCCGAGGACCGTTCTCAAAACCAAATTCGTACTTGGCAAAACAACAAGATAGAAAAGAATTAAAAAGAATAAATAAGAAAGAAAACAGTAAAAAAACTGTAAGGGGGAAATTATGAAAAAGCGTTTAATTTCAATCACTTCAATTATTCTCGTTATTATGATGGTATTCGGTATGGTCGCATGCGACAATAACAATACCGGTGACAACGGTACGACCGACCCCGATGGCAACACCATCGTAAAGATCATGTTCCACGTTGATAAGTCCTCAACAGAGGGTCAGGCTTATCAGAAGAGAATCAGTGCGTTCAATGAGGCATACAAGGACAAGGGCATCAAGGCTCAGGCTATCTTCAAGGCGCGCAGCGCAGGTGCATCCGGCTACGAAACAGAGCTTTTGAACAACCAGCTTGAGGGAACTCTTGCAGATATCATCACATTTGACGCGCCCAACACCGCTGCTTACGCAAAATCCGGCTTGCTTTACGATATCAGCAGCCTCATCTCCGCAGACGAGCAGTCAAAATTCTACTCTCTCAACAAATATGACGGAAAGCTTTACGGTCTTCCCATTCAGGAATCAAGTGCGGGCTTCTTCTACAACAAAAAGATCTTCCGCGATGCAGGTATTGACGTTAGCGGCTTCTCCGCTGAAAACCCCTGGACATTTGAGGATTTCAAGAACGTTTGCGCAAAGCTTAAGGCTCACAACGTGACTCCCGTTGATATGCGTTTGGATGCAACAAAGGACGAGACAGCTCCTTACTTGCTCTACCCCTTCATCTATGCGGCAGGCGGTAGCTTCACATCCGATGACGGATACACAGCAACAGGTCATTACAATTCCGCGGCAACCGCTAAGGGCTTCCAGTTCATTAAGGATCTTATTAGTGCAGGATACACATCCTACTCGATCGGTGCTACCGACTTCTTCACAGGTAAGGTTGGTATGTATTTGTCCTCCGGTTGGACAATTCCCGATCTCGACCACAAGTACAAAGAAAACTTCAACTCCCGTGACGACTGGGGTCTCTTGCCCTATCCCAAGGATGTAAAGGCTGCAAGTGCAACGGGAAGCTGGTCCTATGCTATAACAAACAACCACCACACAGACAAGACCGCAGCTCTTGAGTTGCTCAAGTGGATGACATCCGCAGAGAGCTCTGAGGCGATCACAAACGCAACGGGTATGATCCCTGCGCGCAGAGACGTTGTTAAGAATTACGAGCCCGGCTCACCCGAGTACACATTGCTCAAGCAGTTGGAGCTCAGCGGCATCGAGCGTCCCGCAACGGTTGCTTACCCCACATTCTCAACTACGTTTAACCAGGTAATTGCAGGTCTTAACAATAGTGACGTAGCTTCGCTCCTTAGCTCTGCAACCACAACCTTGCAGGCTGAGATGGACAGACTTCAGAAGCTCAAATAATCAATTACGAACTTTAAGTTCAGTCAAATAAGAAAATGCTTAATACTTCAATAATAATTTTCGTATTATTCTTGCTTGCCTTCGGTGGCTTTGCCGTTTATGACTTAGCTACCGCAAGGAGACGCAAGGAGGTCTACCGAGTAAAATCCTCGGTTACGGCATATCTTATGCTTTTGCCGGCAATAGCGCTTGCGTTTATATTCGTATTATTGCCAATTCTGTATTCGTTAGGATATGCCTTTACGGACTATTATCTGCTTAAGCCGAATGATATAAGCTTTATACAGTTTCAGAACTTTATTGACTTTTTCGAAGAGCTTTCAACAAAAGGTACGCTTTATAAGGCGATAATGAACACCCTTACCTTCGTTGTGGGAGTAGTTCCGCTGCAGATAGGGCTTGCTCTGTTGCTTGCGCTCTTTGTCAACCGCCCCGGTATCGGAAGCAAGATCTTCAAGGTCTGCTTCTTCGCACCCGTTGTAATCTCACTTTCTGTCACGGCGTTTTTGTGGGAGCAGATCCTTGCCCCCGGCCCTGACGGCTTGTTGAACTCCCTTCTCGGTGTATTCGGTGTAGCGCCGCACGACTGGCTGCGCGATCCCGACACGGCGATGCCCTGTATCATAGTGCTCAGCGCTTGGCAGGGATGCGGTTATCAGATGCTGATCTTCTTATCCGGTCTTTCCAACATCAGAAAGGACCTTTATGAGGCGGCGGCTCTCGACGGAGCAAACTGGTGGCACAAGTTCTGGATGGTGACTTGGGTCGGCTTGCGTTCGACCTTCGTATACATACTTATTACGGTATTTATCGGTGCGTGCAGAATCCTTACTCAGCCAATGCTGATGACGGGATATATGGATCATACGGTCACCTTGTCCTACTATATGTACAACAAGGGATACACCGAGCGTTGGGTCGGTTATTCATCGGCGGTTGCCTTGCTGATGACGATATTTATCGGCGGCGTAACCTTTATTCAGCGCAGAATATTCAGGGAGGAGAAGTAATATGGATAAAAACTTGATAAAAGACTTACCAAACTTCCGCCCCAACAAAACACCCGTTAAGAAAACGGTCAAAGAGGTCATATATCATATCGTAGGCGTAATTTTATCCTTGATATTCTTGCTTCCTATATTATATATGCTGGCGACCTCCACGAAAAGCGAGGTGGCTTATGCCGAAAGCGTGGGAACGTTGAATATGTTCCTGCCCGACTTCGCAAATTTGGGAACTGCCTTTGAGAATTATCAAAGCGTTCTCGTAAATTACGATATTTGGAAATATGCTTTGAACAGCTTGCTCTATGCGGCGATCGTTATCGTGCTAAACGTACTTATAAACGGTCTTGCGGGCTACGTTATGGCGAAGCTTCGTTTCCCCGGAAAGAGACTTCTGTCATTCATGATAATGTTTTTGATAGTTGTTCCCGTGGAAACTTCCATCATACCGCTTTATTCGATAGTTAAGGTAATGCTTGGTCTCAAGCAGGAAATGTCTGTTTGGGGCGTAATCCTTCCTGCGGCGATAAGCATATTCAATATCTTCCTGTTTACGCAGTTCTTCCAGGGTATTCCCAGTGAATACGAGGAAGCCGCCCGAATTGACGGAGCGACGACTCTGGGTGTGTTTACAAAGGTAATAATGCCCCTGTCAAAGCCCATTATTGCTACGGTGGCGGTATTCTGCTTCATCGGTGTTTGGAACGATTATCTCTGGCCTTCGATGATATTGCCATCGGCAGACGACGGCTCCTGGCCGCTTTTGCCCATTCAGACGGCGCTTATCACCATAAAGAGCATAGAGGGAATCACTACGGGAGAAATCATGTCTTCTCTCGTGCTTACGAGCATACCTATTTTCGTGATTTACGTTGCGGCACAAAAATACATTGTACAAGGCTTCGGTACTGCCGGGCTTAAAATGTGAGGATTTATGAGATTTAGAAGATATACAGCTTTATTATTGGTTTTGATCACGTTGCTCGGATCGGTGACGGGATGCTTCGTTAATACGAACAAACCCGATGATAATGAAAAAGAAAGCAGCCTTTTGCTGCATTATTCGCTTGATGAAGCTAAGGGCAGTCTTGCGAAGGAATCGGTCAGCGGCAAGGATTACACGATAAACTACGTGTTCAACGAGCAGAATGCTGACAAGCTTTTCAAAGAGCCCAACGATCCCTTGAGAAGACCCGGTGTAAAGGGCAATGCCCTCTACATGGACGGCTTTTCAAACAATATTGTAAACAAAGACTTTGTAGCTCCCGAGTCGGCAATCACTATGTCTGCGTGGGTTGCTCCCAGAGTTTTTGAAAACATCGTTTATTATGACGGTGGATCTGCTGCTGCAGGTCACACCCGTATGACGTCCATCATCAACAAGGGCGATATCGAAATGGGTGAGGGCTTCTTGCTTGGATACGGAAGACTTGGTCTTTGGGGAATCCAGATGGCTCTGCACAGTGAAGAAACGGGCGAGGATTTCGTTGTCGGCTTCTATGATCCGATAAATGCGCTTCCTCTTTACGAATGGTCACACGTTGCTGTTGCCTTTGACGGCAAGACAGGATACATCGGACTCTTCTTCAACGGAGAAAAGGCGTATGAAGCGCTTATCCCTGAGCTTGTTTCCACAAGCATCATCTATACTGAAGAGCCCTTGCGCGTAGGCTCATACGTTAGCCCCCAGATAGAATTCGGTATCAACAGACAGATGATCTCCGGTCTTCTTGACGAGGTGCAGATCTATTCAACTGCCCTCACACCCAGCGAGGTCGAGGATATCTACAACGACACCGATTCTACAGAGGATCACCCCTACCTCGCGTGGGAGGACATCGCACTTGATTCCTCGGTTTACGAGGGAGACCGCTACCGTCCTCAGTATCACGCTCTTCCCCCTGCAGTATGGATGAACGAGCCACACTCGCCCTTCTACTACAAGGGAATGTATCACGTATTCTATCAGCACAACCCCGCAGGACCTTATTGGTCACAGATCCGTTGGGGACACATCGTCAGCTCGGATATGGTGCATTGGGTATACGTTAAGGACGCGGTCGTTCCGACCGAGGGCATCTGTCCCGAGGGTATCTGGACGGGCGGTGCTTGCATCGGACCCGACGGCACTCCCTGGCTTGCGATAACCGCCGGCACGAACCTTTACGGTAATGCTAACCACGGTGGTCAGAACGTTGCATTTGCACACGCGGCTGACCCTGACGATCCCTATCTCGTTGAGTGGGTAGTTGAGGATAAGCTCGTTATCACCCAGCCCAACGACAATACTCAGGGTGAAAGAGAACAGTTCCGCGATCCCTTCGTCTGGTATGACGACGGTACGTATTATATGATGGTATCCACATCCATTCCTGCTCACAATGCGGGCGGCTCGGCGGTCATTTACACCTCCAAGGATATGAGAGAGTGGGAGCATCGCGGTTATCTGTATCAATGTGATTATATTAAATATCCCGAACAGGGAGCGCATTGGGAGTGCGTTGTTATGCTCCCGATCAGCACCAAGGACGGCTCTCAGACAAAATACATTTTGTTTGACTGCCCTCAGTACACGGTGGACGGCTACACAGTTGAATGCTATTATTGGATAGGAACCTTCGACAAGGAGACCTGCAGATTTATCGCAGACGACGATAAGCCCAAGCTCTTCGACCTCGGTCGCGGCGTATATACCGGTCAGAACGGCTTCTGCTTCCTGACAGAGGAGGACATTGCCGCAGGTAAGACGGATTACGAGGATGGCAGAACTATCCTCTACGCTATCGCTCAGGGTAAGGATGCGGGCACAGCGCAGAACTATACTGCAGGTTGGGCTCACAACTATGCTATCCCCTTGGAGCTCTGGCTCTCCGACGACGGCACAGAGGTCATCCGTGAGCCTATCAAGGAAATCGAGAGCTTAAGACAAGAGACCCTTTACTCCTACAGCGGAGAGGGCAAGACTGCAGGAGAGATCAACAGTGTTATTTCCGATATTCGCGGCGATTTGCTTGAGATCAGAGCTACTATCGAGCTTGATCCCTCTGCTCCCGAGTATTCTACGGGCATATCCGTAAGATACAACCCCAACGTTGTTGACGGAAAGACCGAAAGAACTGACATCGTATTCTCTAACAACGGTGTTTGGGTAGAAAGAAACCAATCCTCTATGCTCGATTACGTTAACCGTCAGCCCAGCCACACCTGGAACCGTGTGAAAAACGAATATGAGATAACGATTCTTTTGGACCGTTCTATGCTTGAGGTCTACGTCGACGGAGTTATCAGCTTCACGACGAGAATCTATCCCAAGTACGGAAATTCCGACTATCTGAATATTTTTGATAACAATGCAAACGTAAAATTTACCGAATTTACGGTTTACCGTATGGGCAGTGCCTACAGCGATACTGTGACACCTCCTTACTACGGAAATATGGGTAATTTGGGAGAATAAGGAGGTACTTATGCGTAAAAGATTAATTTCAGTTTTAAGTGTTTTATGTATAACTATTTTGTGCCTTACCGGTTGTGACTGGTTCAATCCCAATCCCGGAAAACAGCCAAACGGCGAAGCTGTGGCTTTGATAAACGGCGGATTTGAATCTGCCGATCTGTCCGGCTGGACGATCGAATACGGAGACGCCTTCGACGATGACTGCGTTTCCTCACAAAAGACCTTTATGTATGATTTTGATACCAACAACAACGTTTTGTCCATCAATCAGACGGGCAACTGGTATCTTACGGGAAAGGGCTTTCACGGTAAGTACTCCGGCGCGAGAACCGGAGCGATCCGTTCCAACAATTTCACCGTTCCCGAGGACGGCACGATCAGCCTGAAGATAGCAGGCGGTGCTCTGACCGTTGGCAAGGGTACGGGTGCTCCCCAAAAGGCGAAGGAAAAGATCTGCTTTGTTGGCTTCTATCTCGCTGAAAACGACAAGATGATCGCGATGCAGACAAACGAGTATTTCCACGAGCATACCGAGGAATACGTTATGCCCGACAGATATGCCTCCGGTGTATACAACACGGACAACTTCTATGAGTACGTTCTTGACCTTTCGGAGTACAAAAATCAAGAGATCTACATCAGAATCGTGGATAATGACGAAAGCTATTACTACGGTTATATTGCAGTCGATGATATAAGAGTGGGCGATTATGCCGACCCTCAGACCGAGGGTGTGTTCTTCACAAAGGTCATCGACTATGCGACCGAGGCGGTCGCTCCTTCGATCTACGAGATCGCAAACGGCGGATTTGAGCTTGGCTCTCTTGCAGGCTGGACCGTTGTTGAGGGTGAAGCCTTCTCAAACGAGGGCGTTAACACCGAGAGCGTTTGGTGGAACGAGAATATTACCTATTCCCGTGACGGCGATTACCATTACGGAAAATATATGCCCTCTGCGACGGGCGTTATGCGCTCCTCGGAATTCGTTCTCGGCGGCTCCGGCTACGTAAGCTATAAGCTTGGCGGATGCGCTGACAACGGCAAGACCTACATAAGATTTATGGTCAAGAGAGGCGACGAGGCAGTTGAGGTTGCGAGATATTCCAACTTCAAATACTGGAACTACCAGTTCCCATACGTTCAGAACGGTATGCGTCTTTTGAATATGGTTCAGTATTATGCGGATCTTTCCGCGTACATCGGTGAAACGATGTATATCGAGGTAGTGGACGCCAATGCTTCAAACGATGAGCTTGGATGCATCGTTCTCGACAGTGTTCAGACATATTGGGAAGAAAAGCCCTTGTGGATAGACAGTGAATCATTCTTTGCCGTATACGATGCTGATATTATGCTTGAGAGTGAGTATCAGGTATCAAACGGTGGCTTTGAGACAGGCGACCTCACAGGTTGGACTCTTGAAGGCGACAAAATAGGCGGTGTTACCAACGCATCCGGCTGGTGGAATGAGAACTTCCCCTACAACAAGAAGGGTACGTATCTCTTCTCCGGTATTTCTGATGAAGGCGGAAGGGGAACATTGACGAGCTCCGCATTTACAGTCGGTGGCTGTGGATACATCACTTTCCTTCTTGGCGGCGGTGGAAATCCCCTTGAATGCTACATTTCCATAATCGATGCAGAGACAGAGGAAGAGGTCGCGCGCTTTGCAAACAGCTTGTTCAACGACAAGGGTACGGGCCTTATCAACCACGGAAGCAATCTTGCAAATATGGTAATGTATAAGGCGGACCTTTCCGAGTTTATGGGCAGAAGCCTTAAGATCCGAATCGTAGATAATGCTACTAACAACTGGGGTCTTATCACGGCAGACAGCTTTGTGACACATTACAATGATATCGCAGGCGTTCCCACAAAGGCAAACGAGGCTGTTGATATCAAGCCTGCTCCGCTTCCCGACACGGTTCTCGGTGAGAGCGATCCCTATCAGGTGCTTAACGGTGACTTTGAGTCGGGTGACCTTACAGGTTGGACTCTTACATTGGAAAGCGGCGAGACGGAGATCGGCTACGTTTCCGAGCAGAACGTTTTCTGGAAGAACGCTGACAAGCCCTACAACAAGGACGGAAGATTCTTGTTTACGGGTATTGAGGACGTTAAGGGCAGTATGGAAGCTGCAAAGGGTACGCTTACAAGCTCGACGTTCACCGTCGGCGGATGTGGCTTCATCACCTTTAAGCTTGGCGGCGGATATAACCCTGAGTGCTATATCGAGATCGTCGATGCTTCTACAGATCAGGCGATAGCAAGATACCACAACGACAATGCCGACAGCAATGAAGGCTATATGTTCTGCTTCAAGGCGGATCTTACGGATCTCCTTGGCAGAGAGGTATATATCAGAGTTGTTGACAAGGCGGAAAATGCTTGGGGCTGCCTTGCAGTTGACAGCTTTATTACTCATTACGAATCAATCGAGGAGTTGCCCGCGGCAACACTCGTTGAGAATATTCTTAAATAATAGAAAAAGAGAAGGAGAGCAAAAATGAAAAACATTACTGTAAAATTATCTGTAATTTTATTGATCTGCGCTCTTATGATGATTTTTACCGCTTGTGACTTTGGCGAATGCCGTCACGAGGGAGGTACAGCAACCTGTACCTCCAAAGCGGTTTGTGCGCTTTGCGGCGAGGAATACGGCGACGTGCTTGGACACGATCTCGTTGAAGATGCTGCAAAGGCTCCCACCTGCACAGAGCAGGGTCTGACTAAAGGCGAGCATTGCACAAGATGTGACCACAAGGTTGAGCAGACAGTTATTGCACCTACCGGACACACAGAAGTAATCGATGCGGCAGTTGAAGCTACTTGTACACAAAAGGGTCTTACAGAAGGTAAGCATTGCTCCGTTTGTAATGAGGTCCTCGTTGCACAGGAGGAGCTTCCCCTCGTTGCCCACAAGTACGATGAGGGCTGGGATGCCGAGTGTAACGTGTGCGGCGCAGTTCGTACTTGCGCTCACGACGGTGAAAAGACTACGGTCAAGGGATATGCTCCCGACTGTACAAAAACAGGTCTCACAGACGGTGAAAAGTGCGCTATCTGCGGTGACGTAACAAAAAATCAGGAAACAATTCCCGAGCTTGGCCACGATATGGCAGGCGCAACCTGCACAGCTCCTGCTACCTGTAAGAGAGAGGGCTGTACATACACAGAGGGTGAAGCACTCGGTCACACCTATGACGAGGGCAAGGTCACAACTGCTCCCGGATGTGAAACAAAGGGTGTTAAGCTCTTCACATGTACAAGAGGATGCGGTTATTCCTATGAGGCAGATATCGAGGCTACGGGTCACACATACGTTGAAACGGTAGTTCCTTCTACCTGTATCGCTCAGGGATATACAAATCACGCATGTGCCTGCGGTGATTCCTATAAGGATAACGAACAGCCTCTTGCAGATCATACGTACGAGGGCGTTGTTACTACTGAACCCACTTGCGAGGGCACGGGTGTTAAGACATACACATGCTCGCTCAAGGAATGCGGTAAGTCCTATACGGAAGTCGTTCCCGCTACGGGACACAAGGAGGTTGAACACTCCGGCAAGGATGCAACATGTACAGAGGACGGTCACAAGGCTTACGTGACTTGCGAAAACTGTGACTACACAACATACGAGTCCATTCCCGCCCTCGGACATAACGGCGGTAAGGCAACCTGCAAGGATCCCAAGGTGTGCGATACTTGCGGAGAGTTCTACGGTACTCCCGACACTGACAACGGCCATAACTACGGTGAGGCTGATTGCGATTCACCCGCAACGTGTAAGCTTTGCGGAAAGACAAGCGGTTCTGCTATCGGACACGAGGATGGCAATAAGGACCACAAGTGTGACCGCTGCGAAGCAGAGCAGGGAGTACACGAGGATACAAACTCCGACCACGTTTGCGAATACGGATGCTCAGTATCCATTGGCGCGTGCGAGGATAATGACTTTGATCATACCTGCGACTACGGTTGCGCTAAAGAATATGGAAGTCACGTTGACGAAAATAAAGACCACGCTTGTGATTACGGTTGCAAGGTTGCGATCGGTGAGCACAAGGACGGCGACGCTGATCAGGATCACAACTGCGATTACTGCGGTAAGTTCGTAGAGGGTGAAAAATGCGTTGACGAAAACAAGAACCACAAGTGCGACGAGTGCTTTGGTACTATGGGCGAACACAAGGACCGCGACGGTGACGGCGATCACCTCTGCGATTACTGTAACGGTAGCGTAGACGGCGAAGTATGCGACGGCGGTACTGCTACCTGCACAAAGAAGGCAGTTTGCTCCGAGTGCGGCAAGGAATACGGCGAAAAGCTCCCTCACTCATATGAGCAGTCCGTTGCAAACGAATCAACAAGAAAGTTTGCGGCAACCTGCACGACAAGCGCAGTTTACTATTACTCCTGCTCTTGCGGAGAAGTAAACAGAGCTGAAAATGCTAAAACATTTGAATCCGGTGAGCCTCTCGGCCATAAGGATGAAAACTACGATCACGTTTGCGACAACGCTTGCGGCATCCCTCAGGGAGACCACGCTGACGTTGAAACTGACAAGGATCACCTTTGTGATTACGGATGCGGTAAGCCTGCTTCCGAGCACAAATACACTGACGTTGTAACTCTTCCCACCTGCGAGGCGGGCGGTTATACAACATATACTTGTAATTGCGGAGATTCCTACGTTGACAACAGAGTGAACGCTCTCGGTCACAAGGATGAGAACCGCGACCACGTTTGTGATAACGGATGCGGCGTTGCTCAGGGTGAGCACGCGGATTCCGAAACAGATAATGATCACGCTTGTGATTACTGCAATGCGGCTATGGGCGACCACAGCTACGATGCAGTTGTGACAGAGCCCACGTGTGAGGCAGGCGGTTATACAACGTATACTTGCGCTTGCGGTCACAGCTATAAGGGTGACGAGACAGAACCTAAGGGTCACTCCTTTGGCGATTGGGTAGAAACAAAGGCTCCCACCTGCACAGCAGAGGGTGAAAGAACAGCTACTTGCTCCGCTTGCGGTGCAACAAAGACAGAAGCCATCGAAAAGGCAGGGCACTCCTATGAAGCAGTTGTGACAGAGCCCACATGTACTGCGGGCGGTTATACCACATACACCTGCTCCGGCTGCGGCGACAGCTATAAGGGTGATGAAACTGAGGTTAAGGGTCACTCCTTTGGTGATTGGGTAGAAACAAAGGCTCCCACCTGCACAGCAGAGGGTGAAAGAACAGCTA
>CALGCW010000122.1 GCA_937884385.1 uncultured Clostridia bacterium
AAACGGAAGATTACAACCCTGTTATCATTAGCGGTTTCGGTATTGTAAAATGCCTTCAGAGCTGCCACGTCGTCCTCTTTAACTAAAAGCCTTTGTGAGATGGCTGAATTAGTGCCAATAAGGTCGCCCGCTTCAAGAATATGGATAGGCTTTACTCCCTTGTGTTGTTCGTCTGTTGTGGGCCACGAAAAACCGTAGTCCCAAAGCTTGTCCCACCAAGAGTGATTACTGTCATAGCTAAGTAAATCGAAAGTGTCCCCCATGTCTATGGTCTTATCGTTATAGCCCATAGTTCTGCCGGAGTCAACGCTATCCTCGAACAAGTCCTTGCTAAGCTGTCTGCCGTTGCAATCTACGTAGCCGTGACCCAAGTTGTTTGAATAGTTATATATCCAATCTCTCACTACGCTGCTTGATACACTACCTGCAACCGGATCAGAAGATAAGAAGTCAAATACTCCACCAACATCTGTTACAGGTGCGTAGAAAGCATAAGGCATAATTGTTGATTGCTTATCTGTTTGGCTGACAGAAAAGATAGAGCCGAAGGACGTGTACTGTGTATCCAAATTTACGTTATATACCCAATGATAATCGTGGTACGTTGGAATACCGGGACCGGTAGATGCCCTTCCGTCATAGCCCGAATAGATTTTGACGGGTACGCTTGAGCTATACTGTCCTACATCAGTTCCTACATACTGTAAAAGCTGATTATAGAAGTCCTGATTGCTTGTAATGGTAGCCATCTTGGTCTTGTACTCCCACCACTCGGCTCGGATCTTCTGAAGGTTTCCGTATTGCTCGAATACTCTTTCGGGTACGGAGAAATATACTGTGTTTACCTCGTTGTAATAGTCCTCGCCCTTGTCGGATACGCCCGTTCTGTAGTTGGTATGATGAACTGATAGCTTTAAGGTTTCAAGCTCCTCTACAACACAGTTAAGATTGGAGTCTGCCTCTTTGTCGGGACCAAAGCCCTTGGCATAGCCTGAGAAGATATAAGTTCCACCTACAAAGTATTCGGTGGCATTGGTATCTCCCTTAGTCTTAAGCTCAATACCTGTAATATCGTATCGTCTTGCATTGGAGTTGACTCTATCATAAAAGGTAGTGCCGTTGATCTCCTTCTCAACCACCTTAAACTTATAAAATAGGTTCTTGTAGTTGCCGGATTCAACGGTATTACAGAACTGAAGATTGAACTTATCGTACCTTGTAGGTACACCCTTGCTATCGTAAGCAGTAGCCATTTGGATTTTATTCGCACCGCTGCTTGTATCTATATCAAGGTTTCTTGGATTATAGATGTAAAGATATAGACCGTAATGGTCGAGATTATCCGACTCAAAGGAGTAGCAATATTCAACCATTGTAATTAGCTTAATATCTAACTGCTCTGAGTACGGATAATCTGTTATATCAAATAACTGACCGTTAACAGTTGAGGATTCGAGGTCGTCAAGGACGTTAGTTTTGCTAAAATCCGTAACGACCTCTTTCTTCACGGTTGCAGCATTAGCTACTACCGTAAATACCGATAGTAAGATGCATACGATTAAGGAAAGACATAATGCCTTTATTGTTTTAGTTCTCATATGCATCCCCTCCTTAGAACAGGATCTCTTCGGGAAGAACTATCTCGTCAAGGATCGGAGCAGTCTTCAGATAGATTGTAATCTTAGAATCCTGAGTTGTTGACTTAACCGTCATAATGAAGAACTCTGCGTGCTCCGGGACACTCTCGGGTATTTCTACCTCAGCTCCATTATGTCTTTCAATAAGTATGGTCTCAATGGAATAAAGACCATCTACAGTAAAGAAATCCTCATATTCAACAACGTCAAAGAAGCCGGTATAGTCTGTATCGCCGTTGAACTCGTATTCCTCACCATCCACGGTATAGGTAAAGGAGTATTTATCATTTCCTTTAATTTCTACGTCGTAAGCGTTCTTTTTGCTCTCATCGAAGGTATAGTGTACGTCAAATCTATTCTCTTCGAACTGATTAAGAACAAAACCGGAAGTGGTATCCATTATTGTCTGATCACCATAAGTAAGGTAGAACGTGGCAAAGTCGTGGGTACCACCCCCGGTGAAGTGAATTATGAGTCCAAGTGCGCCTACGAGCAGAAGCAAAGAAATGACAGCGACAATAATTGTTTTTACGTTACTACTCATTCCTTGCTCCCCTCCTTAATTAGAAAGTAAGGCTGGACTCGTCAAGGCTTACACTTACAACCGCATCAGAGTCAAAGACGATCTTTACAGTAGCAGTAAGACCGGAAGTGTTCTTTACAACAACGGTTACGCCGCAAACCTCACCCTCGATAGCACTGTAGAAGTAATCGTCATACATTGTCTCGGAAGAGGTTTCGCTATAGTTAGTGTAAAGACCGCTAACGTTAGGGATATTTACCTTAAGGGTAGAACCGGAAATAGTTGCAGTAAAATCATCCTTATAGGTAGTAAGAGGGGTCTTAACTACACTGGACCAATCTATTGTACCATCACCGTAATCGCACTGAGAACCTGCCATGATGTTACCGAAAGGTGTAACGGAAACTATGGAATAGTTCTTATAGGTGGTACCTACAGAGTTGAAGATATTACCGAGGTTAATATCGAAGTTGTAGGTTGTACGACTGAACATAGGAACCTTATAGTTGCCACTCATATCTCTGTCAAGAGTGGAGTTAGTTACTGTCATAGTGGTAGGAATACCTACGAACTTAACAGTACACTTTGCAGTATGACCGCCATCTCTTGTGGTTACGGTAATAACAGCGTTACCGGGAAGAGCCTTAAAGCATCTTACCTCGCACACACGAGAGCCTGCATAAGTGGGATTTACAGTAATATACTGTGCGATATCTGCTGTCTGAGATGTAGATTCCCAAGCAACAGTCCAATCTACAAGAATGTTACTTGCAGTATTGGGGAAAATGGTAGCAGTAAGCTCCTGAGCTACGTATGTTTCAGCAACGGTAGCTACACCTGCGTCAGGATTAGCCATAAGACGAGGAGAAGATGCGTGAATCTTAACACGGGACATTGCCGATGCTTCAACATCGGTTTCAAAATCCTCTGCCTTAAGCATACCCGTTGCACCGTCGAGGTCATAGTGAGCCTCTTCGAGATTATTGATAGCCTTAGTCTGTGCAATATCCATAGCCACCGAAGCGAATACTCCTGCAAAGAGGAGTACCACAGCTACGGCGAGTGCTATGAATCTCTGGTTTTCATTAAGTTTAGTCATTTGTTTTGATACCTCCTTTTAATTACATCTTGATCTTGGATTTGCCCTGATTGTACTGAGCCATGTACTTATCTACAATTCTACGGGACTTAATACCCTTCTTGTAGCCTTCTGCCGCCTTAGAGCGAGCACCCATACGCTTGGGGATGAGATACGCATCATCCCAACCCTTTGCAAAACCGATATCATAGGCGTCCATGAGATCGGACTTTCTACGAGACATCTGTCTCGGACCTGTGGTCTTTTTTAAACTGATTTTACTCATACGTGAGTACCTCCTTTATAAAATTTTTATTAGTTTGTGGTGTCGGCATTATCTGCCTCTTTTGCATAAACAGCCTTGAGCATTCTTGCAAAGTGGTCTGTAATGAGGTCCATACCTGCTTCGTTGGGATGGAGACCGTCATTAGTGTACTTAGCATACTCATAGCCTTCGATAGCAGCGATATCTACGAGATAACAATCGAAGTATTCTGCTATCTTTCTGATTTCTGCGTTATACTCGTCGAGAAGTGCTGTGTACTTATTAGTACCGTTTGCAGGGAGAGTGAAGATAAACACGTCAGCATCTCCGTATCTCTCGGTCATCTTGTGAATCATAATTGCATACGCTTCAGCAAAAGACTTAGGAGTGATATATCCATTCTCTTCGGTATAAATATCTGCAAGCTCGTTGAACTCACCACAGTTCAGACCTGCATTGAAATCATTGATACCGATGTAAACTGCAATTACATCGGGGTTTGTACCGGAATTGTCACCGGTGTTATCGTGGAGCTGAACACATCTGTCGATATATGCAGCACCGTTGTTGTTGAGAACACGGGAGCCGGACCAAGAGTTATTTACGAGTACGTCCATATTCGTATAATCTGCGGTCTGCTTCCACCATGTTTCATCAGCAGCATCAATATCTGCCTTGGGGTAATACACGGCATTGGAGCCGATGGTGTTGTTTGTGGTTGATGCATTATTGCTTAAACCCGAATAGGTAGAAATGCTATCTCCGAGAATGGAGAGCTTCTTACCCTCAAGATCTACGTAATCATCGGTATAAATACCGTAGTAGATACTCTGTGTTGCCTGAAGCTTACCTGCATTTGCGAGGTCATATACAAAGTCGTTAAGATGACCGTTTGCATAGCAACAGATAACGGGATCGTCAGACTTCATAAATGCAAGAGTTTCGTCCTCATCTACATAGATATTAAGGTTAGAAACGTCAATAGTGATCCACTTATTTACGGTAGTACCGGTAAGCTCTTCCTTGGGAAGATAGATCTTATACTGACGGTACGCAAAATCTGTTACGTCACCGCCTACCTTAACTGCTTCTGACTTTACTACCCAGAGGGTAAAATACTGATTTTCGTCAACAGCCTTAACTGTACCTACGGGTGCGTCGATCTTGGTAATCTTCTTGCCGGAGAAGAGAGTGGTATCCGTATATGCGTAAGGTGCTACCTGCATATTATCTCTAAGGGTGAGATTTGCGATAGGAAAATCTTCCTTAAAATTAGTACCGAACGTGGGATTATACTCTGTCTCGGGGAATACGATAGGCTCGTCCACGGGATCATCGGGAGTGAAGATATCCTCGAAGGGATTTTCACCGTTACCGCCGAACCAAGTGGCAAGACCACCTACGAGAAGAATAACCAAAAGTATAGATGCAATAATTGCTATAATACTTCCTTTGCTCATTTGAATTAAAATTCCTCCTTGTTGTTAAATTGTTTGTTTTTGTAAACTTTGGCTTACAAATACGCACTTGCAAGCCAAAGTCATGTGATTGTTATGCCTTTACGCTCTGTGCGAGAAGCATATTGAGAAGAGCCTTATCAGACTGACGTGCAGGCTTGATTGCACACTCGTAAACTTCACCGTTTTCATCTACGGTACGTACGAGAGTCTTATTACCGGATACGGTTCTACCGCTGGCATCCTTGAACTCGAAGGGCTCAAGAACGAACTCAGCCTTCATCTGATTACCGAATACGATGTCAAGCACCATATAGCCGTTGAAGTCTGCCTTTGCTCCGTCTGCAGGGGGCATGATGGCGATCCTTACGTCTCTACCACGAATGTTACCCTTAATAAAATAAGCGAAATACTCCTTATCATTCTTTGTGTAGCTTTCTCTTTCTACAAAAATCTTTCTTTCCTTTGACATAAAAACTTTTCCTCCTTTTTAATTTTTACTTTTTCTTTGTGCCTTTTTGTCTGGAAATTGCTCTTGCTTCAGCCTTTGTCTTGCCTTCCTCAAGGGCTTTCTTGTACTTATACATGCCTGCGTGGTCGGACTGACACTGAAGATAGCCGGATCTCATACCAAGCTGATACTCGGTAAGCTCCTTGCCTTCGTTGGGACCGTAGGTATGGACTTTAGCCTTACGATCTTTGGCGTAACCCTCAGCACGCTTGGAGGGCTTGGTCCAACGCCTTTCTGAATTGTAATTTGCTTTTGCCATTTCGTTTTCTCCTTTTGAATGATTTTGATGCCCGTCAAGCCGATAGCTAAGCCGAAAAAATGGTGTGGTATTAAATTATTAAGTTGTAAATTTGTAATCGTAGCACTTTTTTGAAACACTCGTTTCGGGCGATTCCTCTTATCGTTAGGTGGCCACCTTATCTCTTGCAAGAAACGCTCAGAAGGGAGCATCGCAAATATTACTGTGCTTTTTAATTACATTTATTAAATAACCCGAAGATATTTAATCACTGTTAGGTTCTTAATCGACCTTAAGAGCTTCGAAATCTACGTAATTTCTTATATACATAGAAGTCTTGATACGCTTGCCGTTAATACTTTTGCCTCTGAATGCAAACGCTTCTTCGTAGAGCCTGTCTATCTCAGGAGTTCTGAGATAATACGTATCCTCGCTAAGCGTTCTCATAATATAGGTAGAAGTATCACTAGAAAAGCGTATACGCTGCTTTACAATAAAGTTATCCGTACGATATATGTTTTCTGTATTGGATATAACCTCGTCGCAAAAATTATCTAAAGTAAGCATTTTTTATTCCTCCTTGTTTTCTTTTTTGTCAAATTCGTATTTGAGATAGTTACAGAGCTTGGTATTAAGCTTTTTGATAAAATCCTTGCCTACCTTCCATTTTTCAGCAAGCTCGGACTGCGTGTTATTGCTAACGTAAAGTCCGGTATACACAGCATAGAACTGTACGGGAGCTTTTTTAATAATCTCGCTGTAACGTTCAATTTTGTCTGTGATATGCTGCGGGGGAATGAGTTTTGAACCTAACTTCAACGATTCAACCAATGCGTAATAGTAACGAATTTCTTTAAGATCGTTTTTGATTTCCTTAATTGTCATTTATATACCTCCTGTTATTTATTTCTCGGATTGCTATATTTACGAATTATTGAAGCCATAAGCTTTTGCTGATCGTCATCGAGCGTTGGCATAATTGATTCAAGTAACCCTTTTTCTTCAGAACTTAAATATCGCTTGCCGAGATAGTAATCGTTGGCTATGTAAACACCGCCGTCATATTTGCCACACACGGTATACACCGGGTAAGATAAGGAAAGCTCTAAAACATCTCTGCGAATTGTGCTGAGTGACACGGAAAAATGGAATGCCAAATTTTCAAGCGTCGATTGACGGACTTCACATAAATGCTCAAGCAGCGCTTGTCGCCGTTCATTTGCTTTCACTTATCTCACCTCCTTTTGCCTTCGATGGCTATATTATCGCAGTTAACCTGTTCACCTTTTGAACAGGTTAAAAAAGTTTTTTAAAAAATTTTTGATTTTTTGTGAAAAAGAAAAAACCGTGACAAACAGTAATCCCTTTAATATGGGAAAACTGTTCATCACGGCTTCAAAGAGCTGTCTTTCACACCCGAAGGTGTCTTAATGAACACTTATTTATAAAGATTGAAGATAGGATTTACTAGGACGCTGTTTCAGTCCGACCTACTTGTGCTATATAAACGTATGTATTCTGTTGTCGGGAATAACTCGTATCACGGTTTCTTTTTTTGCTTTTCGGTGCTTGCCGAAAAGAACCACCTTGCATTTGTCGCATTGAATACGGGTTCCACCACTTTCATCCTTATATCCAATAACTTTATGACCGCAGTTAGGGCAGTACATAGTTACCGGAGTCAGATTAGAAAATCCCATTTTCATAACCTCCTTCTCCCCAATCGTGAATACGTCAGAAGTGTTTTTAGCAAACTACCAAAAAGGGTAGGGGATTCCTATATAGGAGCAAGCTATCCTTCGTATTCTAAAGACCATTCAATCCTCAAGGTTTTTGATGACCTTAACGGCAACTCCTTGAATGGAAATAGTATCAAAATAAATATCCTCCATCTCATTATTTTCAGGATGAAGTCGTACTTTTTTGAGTTTCTCGTCCTTGTAGTATCTTTTTAAGGTACATTCGCCGTCATCCACGAGAGCTACGATTATTTGACCTTCATCAGCACAGTTCTGTTGTCTTACTACAACGAAATCTCCATTTTCAATACCTGCATTTATCATACTGTCGCCCTTTGCAACAAGAACAAAGAATTTGCCTTTGCCTAAAAACGAACCTGATATAGTAAGAAAACTTTCGATATTTTCTTCAGCAAGTATGGGAGTGCCGCATGCAATTTCACCTACAACAGGGACTTCATAAATATTCACCATACGCTTATCAATTAATTTGGTTGAAAAGCTATAATTAGGATTGCTTTTTGTTATGAGTCCTTTCGACTCCATATATGTTAGATATTTGCTTACCGTTCCTTTAGCGATTCCGATATGATCTGCAATCATCTGAACCGATGGCATAGTTTGATTATCAAAAAAGTAGCCATTAATATATTCAATAATCGCATTAACAGTAGATTCATCTTTTGATCTCATAATAACCTCCTTACGAGCCAAAAGGAAACGAACGTTTCCGATAGCATCATTATATACGTTTTTGTCATGTTTGTCAATAGGGTTTTGTAAAAATATATAAAAAAACTTAAGGTGCTGCCAAAGACATACACCTTAAGAAAATTGTTTTTATTAAATTGAATGGAACATAATAATACTTTGGTGGCAGTTTTTATGCCAAGTGACTATCCTTCGCCTCAAAGCTATAGAGGGTACCGTCGACGAGCTTGAGTGTTCCGTGCATACCAATTTCAAAACCCTCGTACATTTCTTTATTGATGGGAACTTCAATAATCTTGCCAAGATCATCGCGGAACACGATTATATACCATTGTGATGCCTTCGGAGTTTTAGTTCCAATCATTTTTGTGCCGCAAGCCATATCCACAACTTCGGCACGTGTTTCGAATATTTCACCATCATTATTGAAATATTCTTCGATTTGAGCTTCACGCTCCTCTTTTGTACCCATATCCTTTTTAATGTGTTTAATAATTGCCAATATATAAATGACAATAATTACTGCAAATATAATACCAAGAAGCCGTATAGATTGTTCGAATGTCATAATTTAAATCTCCATTGTTTTTAATCGTTAACACTCGGAAATTTCTTCCACTCGAGGATATTGCCGCCGAGGTTTGAAACAAATGTATCATACTCGGATTTTGTTGCTTCTTTGTTATTAACGAAATATCTTGGATTCTCGTAATTATCGTCAAGTTCAATTCTGCAAAGTTCAATAGTTTCATTGATAGAATTATCGGAATTATTTCTTATTTGAGAAAATCCCTTTACTTTGCCGAAATTATAATCCCAAGCAAAGACGCCGTTATCTCTTAAATCCGTCATTGACGGACCTCCAAATTCAGAATAGGCAAATGTCTGCTTCTTACCGTTCCATTTGTTAGGTGGTACGGCAGCCACATACATAATTGCTCCGCTTGGGTGACGAATCAACACCTCATTTATATTGTCCGCATTGTGATCGGTATAAACGAAGGTCAAATCCTTACATTCAAACAGGGGCGTTCCGTAGAATTCAAGGTCATATAAATGATTTTGCTTATATTGGTTATATATGACTTGATTTGTCAAAAGCTCATAAAGAGGACTTTCAATTCCCTCAAACACAGAGTAGTCAAGACTTGGCTTCTCGTGTATTGGCTTTTCACGGGATAACACTCCTCTTTCTTCGAGCAATGCTGCTATTTCTTCCTTTATCGCAAAAATTTTATTTTCTGCTCCGTATGCACCGTATCTATATAAATTTCCGCACCAACGTCCGTTGTAATATATAAGCTCCAAATTCTTGCCTATATATTCCGCTCCCTTCATTCTGAATTGAATGCGTTCATAGTAGCGATCATAAAAAATATTTGGAAAATCCTCGGGAATCAAATCATAGGGAAATTCAAAAAAGTCATCAAGCTTGAATTCGATATCAGTGCCGGAAATTACATAGGTTTGCGCCTTATAATCAAAGTCCTCAAGGAAATACATCATACTCCAATTACTACATTCGATAAAAAGGGGATTTTCTACACAAAGAGTTGAGAACACTCTTCCACCCGCTATTATTATATGGCTTTCAACACCTACGTCTTTTTCACTAAAGCCCTTGTACACAAGCGACTCAAGATGATATTCCGTTTCCCAAACGTATGTATTTCCGTGATAAATGAGCATGCTTTTGCCCTCTTCGTCAATAAGCTCTGCCTCACCCCAATAGCACGCGGTAAAGGATAATAAAACAGTAAAAATTAATAAAAGTAATGCTATTGCTTTTTTCATGATTTATTTCCAATTCCATTATCTCGGAATAACACCGTCATCGCAGTAAACGTCAGCTGTTCTTACGTGCAAAGGAAGCAAAATACCATTGTTTCGCCATTCGTCAACACTTCCTTCAAAGTTTATCGTTGTGATTGCATAACATCCCTTAAATACGTCCTCTCCGCAACTTGTGATTGTATTTGGTATAGTTACTGTTGTCAGAGATGTGCAAGCGGAAAATGCCGTTTCGCCGATAGTTGTTACAGTATTGGGAATATCTATAGTTTTAAGTGATGTGCAAACCTGGAACGCCCAGTCGCCGATTGTTTTCACACCTTTTGAAATAGTAACATTTTCAAGTGCAGTACAATTACTAAAGGTAGCCATTTCGATGGTTTCCACGGATTTGGGAATTGCTATACTCGTAAGAGCCGTACAATAATAGAAAGCAGCACCGCCAATTTTTGTTACAGAATTAGGGACTACAATATTCGTAAGAGAGATGCAAAAACGGAAAGCATTTTCACCGATAGTAGTTACGGAATTGCCTATATTTATGCTTTCAATCAAATCACAACCCGCAAATGCACCGTTATCAATAACAAGTACACTGTCGGGAATTGTTACAGAGGTAATAAAATCCTTGTTGGAAAATGCATAATCGCCAATACTTGTAACTGGCAAATCGTTATATGTATCAGGAATAACGATTTCTGCATCCGTGCAATCACCTACACCGATAACAGAGTAGCTTTCGCCATCTTCATTAAGTGCAAACTCAAGATTTCCCGCAGTTTTAACCAAAACATCAACATAATCGCTAATGTAACTATCACCACATTCGCAGGTATAGGTTGTATATCCTTGCTCGGTATAAGTGGGCTCGGTTACCTCGGCAACATATGAGTGCTCGTGAGGTTTAGCAGTTGTGGTTGTTGTGGTTGTCGATGTGGTGGTTTTTTCATCATCACAAGAAGTCAAAGATATAGCACAAATCAAAATAGTGCTAACAAGCAATAAACATAATACTTTTTTCATATAATTCATCCTTTCCAATTATTTAATAATTCCAATATAGATTGGCACATTAAAAATCTGAATATATTTTGCATAAGACATATCACCGTCAAGGGAAGCCAAAAATTCTTCCTCGGTATAGAAGAAGCTTTTACCAAAGCCATCAGTACTTTCATTTGTCAATCTGTCAAAGATGATGTCAATTCTACAACGTGCAAATTCATCGGTTGTAGTTCTTGTGATATAAACACCTTCTCTATTTTCGAAGAATGATGCAAAAATGTTTTGAAGCTCTAATCCTGAATCCTTGTATTCGTCAGAATCATAGTACACGGTGTCCATGGATATCCAATTATCATATTCTCCCTTTACATTGAAGGTGTGCTGAACGAAATCGTCATTGGTTCCGCTTATGTAGATGGTTTTTCTATTAAGTACACCCGCAAGAATAGTAATTGCGAAAGCTAAAATAACAAGCACAATAGAAATAAGCACGGTTTTATGCTTTTTGATAGGTGCCGCTTTAAGTTCAAACGGCTCATTTTTTATAGAGTCGATAAATTCTACCGAAAAATTATTGGCTCTTGCGCATCTGCTTGCAAGGGTGTCTCCACCGTTTTTTGCAAGATATTCTATCTTTTCTTGTGCTTCGTCAGCTCTGCCTAAGGAGAGCAAAATCTGAACCGATTTAAAAACGAAGCTTACTTTTTGAAGGGTATGTTTGCATTTGGGTAAATGAGCGTCAATCGCACGAAGCACGTCATTCTTGTCCTCGTTTTCAAGATTTAAAAATCTTCTTTGAAGCTCGTAGTGCTCCTTTAGATACAGCTTTTGGTTTTGTTTGCTTTGGAAATTGTGTAGTATTTCTCCTGCTTTTTCAAATGCCGAAAGTCCGTTTTCTTCATCACAGCAACCGTAAAGACAACCTGAAAGGGTCATATAATAATTATACTTCAAAAGCTGATCGCGTTTTCGCTTGAATATTTTCTCTGCATCGTACTGTGAGAGAAGCTCAAGCGCTTCTTTTGATCTTCCAATTTGATTAAGATAGCTTGCGATAGCCATTGCAAAATATATTCTTGAATGGCTTGATTTTTCCAAATTGTAATAGTAATAAAGCTCGGGAAGAGCTTCTTTTATTCTCCCCTCGTTGTTTGCCTTGTCGACAATCTTCTTATATCTATTTACTGGTATTTTTTGAAAAGTAAACACACATAAAAGAATCCATAATATGAGAAGCAAAACAAAGTTAATAAATGGACCTAAAATATTTACACAAAACAGGAAATAAAGTAATAATACCCCTGAAATATAAATTATGAAATAAGAGTATAATAAATCTTTGAAAATTTTAATCATATATTTCTCCTATTAAAATGCTTAAGCGTTTAATCATCTGCTTTAAAATATCCATAATTATTTAGAAAATGATGCAGAAATATCTCCGTCGGTACAACGAATAGTAAAATTACGTAAAATGTTCTTCCAAACACTATTTTTTTCAATTTCTTTCCATTCCGCAATTGTGCCCGAATAATTGATTACTTCAATATTTTCACAATTAAATGCCATATGTCCAATATATTTTACACTTTTGGGAACGGAAATCTCTCGGAGGTCGTCTGCATTTACAAAGGTGTAATCTTCAATGCTTTCAATCCCCTCAGGAATGATTATAGATTCAAGGCTATCGCAAGAGCGGAAAACATCATTTCCAAGTACCCTAAGACTTTGGGGAAGTGTTATTCCATTTATTTGTTTGCAGAATTCAAATGCACTTGATTCTATAGTGTGAACACTTTGGGGAATATCAATTGTTTTAAGAGATTTACAACTGTCAAATGCACCACTGCCGATAATTTCAAGCCCCTCGGGAAGAACGATTTCAAGCAAACTATCTGATTTACCGAATGAAAGCTCTCCAATTTTGGTTACACCACTTGGAACTGCATATTTCGTGTCTTTTTTGCCAACAGGATATTGCAAAAGTAGTGTTCCGTCCATGCTGATAAGTGAGTCATTTACAATTTTGTAATTTGGATTGCCTTCTTCAACCGTTATTTTTTCAAGAAATGGATTGTAAGAAAATGCACTTTCGTAAATAGTTAGAACTGATGCAGGAATGTGAATTTCTTTGAACTGACAAGCTTTAAATGCGCCCTTACCAATACTTTCAAGATTTTCGGGTAAGCTT
This sequence comes from uncultured Clostridia bacterium, assembly GCA_937884385.1. Lineage (GTDB taxonomy): Bacteria > Bacillota > Clostridia > Oscillospirales > CAG-272 > RGIG4608. The sequence goes on from CALGCW010000122.1 coordinate 13,147, forward strand.
ATTGAGATTAAAGCAAAGGCTCCCCTAAATGCATAGCTTCCAATAATTTTCAGACTTGTAGGGAATTCTATTTCCTTAAGGTTTGTACAAGAATCAAATGCAGATTTATCTATGATTTCAAGCGAGTCGGGAAGTTTAATGTAAGCCAAGGAATAGCAGTTGGCAAACGTCGAATTTGCAATTTTTGTAATAGAGTTTGGAATTTCTATGCTTGTAAGGTCGGTATACTTAAAACATCCCTCGCCTATTTCAAGAAGCCCTTCCGGAAGAACAATACTTTCAAGATCAGTCTCCCAAAACACCTCATTGCCAATGTATTTTACACTGTCTGGAAGAATAATGTCTTCTAAGAGGTAACACCCCTTAAATGCTTGATTGCCTATGATTTCGATATCTGCCTCTATTGTTATATTTTCGAGATTACTATCGGCAAAGGCGCGTATCCCGATTTCTTTAATAGGTTTTCCGTTATAGGTTTTTGGTATTACTACATCTGTGACAAAATATCCCGCTTTTGAAAGAATGTAATAACTTCCATCATCGGAGAGTTGATATTCGATTTTTGAGTTCATTCTTGTGCAGGAGCAGAAAAGTAAGCTGAGTGCAAATAATGTGATAAGTAATAATACAAGTTTTTTCATTTTTAACCCTCCGATTTGTTATAATTTTTTATGCTATATTAATTATAACATATAAGATAAGAAAAAATTTGCTAATTGCAGAAAAAATATCGAAAATTAGCAAATTTTTATTTTTTTAGTTTGTTATATATAAATATAGGGGAGTATATCAATATTTTATTTAATTGTATATATCACCTTGAATAAGCTCTTAAATTATGATAAAATAGTAGTTAACAAAGCTAACAAGGAATAGAGATAAAAATGATTTTAACATATATTCTTTCAATCGAAGATGACGAAAAACGCGAAATAGTTGAAAATATATATAATTTATACTACAAAAAGATGTATATTGTTGCGTTTGGAATTTTAAATAATACGCACGATAGCGAGGATGCCGTGCAGGATGCTTTGTACAATATTACTTTTACATATGATTTGTTTAGAAAGCCAAGGGAAAAAGCAACCGCAACTCTTGTTTACATATACACAAGAAATGCAGCAATAAACATATACAACAAGAACAAGCGACACTCGAAGGTTGTTGAGCTTGTGGATAGTGTTGACAAGTCCATATATGATATTGCTGACGATGAGGACGTGTCAAAAATTGCACTCGATAATGAAACGAGTCGGCTCGTTAGTGATGCTATCGACCAGCTTGACGAAATGTACCGTGATGTTATCATTATGAAGTATTACTATAATATGAAAAATATTGAAATTGCAAAGGTGCTTGATAAGGACACTAACACGGTTGCAGGAAGACTTTTTAGAGCAAGGGCAAAGTTAAAGGAAATATTGGGGGAAGAAGTGTATGAACGAATCACGCGTTAAAACATTTGATTCCATAATAGCCACCTCCGTTTGTGCCAATGTTTTAAGGGAAGCAGAGATTTTCTTGGCTATTAATGATTCAGGTGTAAAAGAAAACCCAAAATTCAAAAGAAAAATAATCAGAATGGTGGAATACGGCGGGGCAAGAGCGAAGCGTTTATCGCGTCCGCGTATTATTTTGGTTGCTGCCTTGCTTGCGATTGTACTTGCATTTACTGCTTGTATGTGCATTCCGACCGTTCGTGAGGCGATTATAAATATGGCTCATCATTTAGTAAACGGAGTTTGTGATATTTGTGGTGTAAAAGCACCCGAGGGACTTGAATTTACTCTTTCGGATGACGGTTCATATTATATTTTAAGTGGAGCAGGTAAATTTGAAGGCGAAAATCTTCACATTCCCGAAACATATAATGATTTACCCGTGAAGGAGATTTCAGGTCAGGCATTTTGGGATAACGAAACCACAAAGATTCTTGTTATTCCGGGAAGTATTACAACAATAAATGCATATGCGTTTCGCAATTGTAATGTTCTTGAAAAAGTGATTATAGAAGATGGAGTTACCACAATTGAAAAGGGAGCGTTTTATGGTTGTGGAAGTTTGATTTCCGTTTCCTTACCCAATAGCGTTGTTAGTATTGGCGAATCTGCCTTTTCGTTAAATTATAAGCTTGAGAGCATTAATTTAGGATCATCTCTCGTATCCATTGGTGATTATGCCTTTAATGATTGCGATAGTCTTGAGATCATTGTGATTCCCGATAGCGTAATAACTATTGGTAAAAGAATATTTTCGGGATGTAATTCTCTTAAGAGTGTTAAGCTTTCAAACAATATTGAAGCAATTCCAGAGGGAGCTTTTGCCGCTTGCGAATCACTTACTTCCTTGGATTTTCCTAAAAACTTACATAGCATTGATAACTCTGCTTTTCATGGATGTAAGTCATTGGTAATTACTGAAATCCCCAGCGCTGTAACCTATATAGGTCAGTATGCATTTAAGGAATGCAATTCAATTACAAATCTTTATTTACCAAGTGGTGTTACAAAATTGGGGTTCGGAGCTTTCAGTGGTTGTAAAGCGCTTGTTAGTGTTACTATTCCAGGAACTATTGAGACACTTACTCAATCCGTTTTTGAAGGATGCTCATCTCTTAAAAGCGTTAACATTGCTTGCGGGGTTTCATCTATTGAAAGAAACGCTTTCAAAAATTGCACGAGTCTTGAATACGTTAACATTCCCGTTACCGTAATTGAGATCAGTAGAGCTGCATTTTATCAGTGCACTAGTCTTAAGGAGATTTATATTCCAAGAGGCGTTTTAGTTATTGAAAATAATGCATTTTACGGCATTTCGAAAATTGTTATCAATTGTGAATGGGACTCCATGCCTTCTGATTGGGAAGAAAATTGGTGTGATGAAAATGCCATAGTCAATTGGGGAGTAAAAAAATAGAAATAATATATAAATTTTGAAAATAGAGGTTCAATTATGAAAACTACAATAAAAACAATAATTTGCGAGGGAGTTTTTCTCACAATTATGTTGTTAACACTAACCTCGTGTGATAAGATTTTTAATTCTTCAACCACAACTACCGATTCAGAACACGAGCATGTGTATAGCGAGATGGAGGTTAAGTATAACACTTGCACTGAGGATGGATATTTGTCATTTGTCTGCGATTGCGGTGATAGAAATATTGATACTTATTATTATGCCTCAGGACATAGCTTTGGCGAATGGGAAGTAATTAAGAGCCCAACGGAAAATGAGGAAGGCTTGTGGGAGAGATACTGCGAGAGCTGCGGTGAAAAAGAGAGTAAAACTATACCTGCTCAAGCTCCTGCGTCTGAGGGACTTGAATTTGAGAGTTTCTGGCATCCGAATAAGGGCGTGTGGTACACCGTTATTGGAATAGGCACTTGTACCGACGAGGATCTTGTGATTCCTGCTACATACGACGGTTGCCCTGTGGTAAGTGTTTACGGTTTGGAAAATTGCACGTGGATTAAGAGCATTACTATTCAAGAAGGGGTGGAAGGTATTGGTGCAAATGCCTTCAAAGGATGTACCTCTCTTGTGAGTATTGATATTCCAAGCAGTGTGAATTCGATCGGATATTCTGCATTCGGTGATTGCTCTTCTCTTGAGAGTATCGAATTTCCCAATGGTATTACGGTTATTCAGTGGGGTATGTTTTCAAACTGCACATCATTGAAAAACATAATAATTCCCGAAACTGTGACGACTATCGAAAGAAACGCTTTTCAAAAATGCACCACACTTGAAAGTATAGTCATACCTGATTCTGTAACTGTGATTGAAGATTATTCTTTCTCTAACTGCTCCTCACTTAAAAATATTACTTTGAGCAAAAATCTAACTGAAATGAACTTTTATTTGTTCTCCGGTTGTACCTCGCTTGAAAGTATAGAAATTCCGGACTCAGTTGCGATTTTTAAAAACAGTGCTTTTTCGGGATGCACATCGCTTAAGAACATAGTGTTTGGCAGTGGATTGATTACTATTGAACAGTCCGTATTTAGTAAATGCTCCTCTCTTGTGAGCATTGATATACCCAATGGCGTGACGGAAATTGGCTCAGGCGCTTTTGGTTATTGCAATTTGTTGCAAAGTGTGACTATTCCGGATAGTATTGTTAGTATAGACAACGCTGCTTTCCGTAACTGTAATGCTCTTGAAAGCATAACTGTATCTGAAGGCAACAATAGTTATAAATCCATTGATGGAATCCTTTATACAAAAGACGGAAAAACTCTTATTTTATCTCCTAAAGGTAACAAGAATACCTCTGTTGTGCTTCCGGAAGGACTTGAAGTTATAAATGCTTCTTCCTTTGATGAAAATAAAAAGCTTGAAAGCATTGAAATTCCCAACACAGTAAAAAATATAAAAATGTATGCATTTCGCCTGTGTGAATCATTGAGAACAATAATTTTTAACGGAACTATTGAACAGTGGCAGGGTATTACAAAGGAATCAGGTTGGGACAACGGTTTAAGCAAATATACGATTTATTGTACTAACGGTACTATTTCTTGGCTTGGTGAGGTTACATATTACGAAAACTAATTTGAAAGGAAGCACGATATGAAAAATATACTCTCCATTATATTGTCTATTTTAATTTTGGTTTTAGCATTGCAATTTGTATCGTGTGACGATGCAGGCAGCGATTCTACAACTACTACCACAACAAGCACGACAACTGTTACCACTACTACGTCGAATAATGCTACATCTGATGATAGCAGTTCTTCAAGCTATGATAAAAATTGGAACAGATTTCAGGATTTTGTTGTGGACAATCCTTACGATATATGGCTTGAAGCCGAGCTTGGTGAAGGGATGGAAATGCCGTGGTATATTTATTCCGATTATATCAAGTTTTGGATTGCGGAATATGAATCCACGCTTGAATATGCAAAGGATTTCTTTTATGATGAAGAATATTATCTTTCTTGGAAAGCCGATAATGAAGCGTGGCTTGAATTGACACGTGAGCTTTACAGGAAAGAAGTAAGTAATTTTGATGCACAAATGGAGCGACTTGAAATTACCATTCCGTACAGCAAGCTGATTCGTCAAAAGGTGATTGATACAAAATATTTTTTGTATCAGTTAGAGATCAACGAAAAGATAATGTCGGGTGATTTTAGCGATGAATACGTTGCTTTGAAATGGAAAGGCATTGAAACCGATAATTGAGAGGGGAGAAATATGAAAAAGGTATTAGCAATAATTATTTTACTTTGCACACTCTGTCTTTCAAGCTGTATGCCAATGAGAGTAACAGGTATTGAAAATTACGGGAAATATGCCATTTGCGTTGGTGATTGGGAAACTGACTTTTTTCCTGAAATTGATAAAAATATAATGAGCAACTTTAAGTATTCTTATAATGCTTGGTGTGCTTGGGATTGTGCTCACGAAATATATCTCGAATTTACCATTGAAGACGAGGAGGAGTTTAGCAAATTTATAAATGACACTAAAATCAAGGTTTTTCAAAAATATGAAGAGGCGATAGTTCAAAAATTCAGATTTGATGAAAGCTATACCGAGGTTGTTATTGAAGATAATATATACGCTGCGCCCCCTGCAACAATTAATAAAGCATACGTAAGAAAATTTATGTATAATGAAGATACAAACTCTCTTATATTTGTTAATTTATACGTTATAGATAATTGGGGATGTAAAAACTCGGAATATATGAAAAGGTTTAACATTGAACCTAAGACCGTAACTCAATCCGAGAATATTTGCTATTATTTGTCTGAGTATAGAAAGCCCAACGAAGTGATTTTTCTTGTAAGTAGTCAATACGTAAAGAGTGATTTTGCTTGTTTTAATCTTGAAAATGACTCTTCTTTAGATTATAGAATTATAAGCTGTGAGGACAAAATATTATATTACAATTTTGATGAGTTTGTAGATGGAAAATATCAAGTGTACTCCGTTGATTATTACGGAAATAATAAAGAATTTTGTTTTAAAACGCCATATCATATAGTTGGTACATTTAAGGATTTTTATTTGGTGTATGAGAACAATGAGTATTTCTTATTGGACAGAGAAACAATATCACCCGTGGATGAATTGTTTGAGAATCACATTTTGTCCAAACGCATTGAAAACGATAATATCTATATAAAAATACTTGGAAATCCAAACGAATTTGTGATTAATAGAGAATTGCTAATTAATAAATCCAATATAGGTGATTTTTTAAAGAAATATAACTTTAATATCAATGTTTCAAAAGCAGAAGATAATATTATTTTTATAGAATGTACAGTAAAGAACAAACTTTATGATAAAGCATTTTTATTGTTTGAATACGATGTGAATAATGATAGCATTACCTTTATTGATTGCTGTACGTACGGTATGGACGGGATAGAGTATTTCTTTGTTAAGTAGGTGGTGATTGCAATGAGTTATCAAGACGATTTCAAAAACGGATTTGACAATACATATGAAACTGTAAAAAGAAAATATTCAGATGCTAAATATCCTTGCTACGGCGGGAGATATTACTGGGTTTTGTATATGCGACGTTTTCAAAGTGCATATTTTTACTTAACTTCAAGCAGCTTGATTTACACCTCGAATTGTGTTGATGTTGTTGAGATCCCCTTTAGTAGTATTAAGAAAATATCTATTAAACAGGGAAAAATATTTACATCATCATATACTGTTCGCATTGTTGCTTATAAAAAATATCATTTTGTAATCAATAGTATAAAAGATTTTTCCACCGATCTAACCGGCGACGGCGCAACCAATGTTAAGAGCTTTATTGATACGCTCTCTACAATTAATTAGGAGGTAATATGAAAAAAATTAGTTTAATACTTGTTTTATCGTTAATTATCTGCTTATTTGCTTCTTGTGATTTTAGACCAAACCTATCACAACAGTTAATTTCCGCAATAAAAAATGACGATTTTGATACATTTGAAAAATTGCTTGCGCAAAATCCTAACCTTGATGCAAACCCGTATATTTTTAATTTGGATCGGGTAAATATGCCTCCGTTACACGCAGCCTGTTTTGAAGGAAAAATTGAATTTGTACGTAGACTTATTGAAGCAGGCGCAGATGTTAATAGTATCGATCGCTCTTTAAAAACCACTCCACTCATGGTGGCTTTGACATATGCCTATAAAAACGGATATGAGATCGCAGAATTTTTAATCGAATCGGGAGCTGATGTGAATATTGTCGCACGCAGCGAGACTGCACTTAATAAGGTTTTTGTTATCGGTTTAGCTGATGAACAAGAAGCATATGATTTTGCCATGTTCTTAATTGAAAGGGGAGCGAGAATTGATGTTGGAGGGTACGGGAACGTTATATTCAGCGCCGTATCAGGCAACAATTTGTTAATGATAGAATATCTGCTCAAAGAAAGAAATGTAGATATTAATTTTCAAAACAATAACCAAGGTTATACTCCGTTGATTTTTGCGGTTCTTTGCAATAAACCTGAGGTAGTGGAATATTTAATTAATAATGGCGCAGATATATCAAAAACCGATGCTAACGGTCGAACTGCTCTTGATATAGCTAAAGAAAATAATTATACGGAAATTATTGAACTTTTGAATAATTACGGATACCCGCAAACTTAGTGGGTATCCCGATTATTTTATTAGGATGTATTAACGTGTTGAATATAGTTGAAAATTGTGATATAATAAGACAACGATAACAGTGGAAGAACTAAAACAATTAGAAAGGGGGAGATATAGATGACAATTGGAATATCAGACCGAAACGAATTTCTTAAATATATAATTGATAAATCTTGCACAGAAAACAATGATGCACTTTTGCAGCAAGAATTGTATGATTTCTTTATGAAATGCACTGGCGGTAAAGTGTATAAATATCGTTATTTTGATAAGAAAAAGTATGCGATTTCCAACGTGAAAACAGGCACGTTATATTGTTCATCTCCGTCGGTTTTTAACGATCCCTTTGATTGCAAAATTGGGTTGGATATTCAATCTTTGTTGGTGGCGCAAAGCGGGTTAGAAGATGAGTCGATTTCACAATTGGTGCAAAATGTCATATCGGTTTATACGGAGCAAGCAAATCTTGATGAATACACACCACAAGAACAAGCTGCAATTACACAATGTTTGCAAAGTGATGCAGTAAAAGATTTGTTGAGCAATGCCGATAGTTTCTCGACAGAACAAGATTTAATTGAACATATTTTAAGCGATCCAGATGTTATAATAGACATATTAATATGTGCAATAACCGATCCTAAATTAGCCAAGGCATTGGATATGAGTCGCCAATCTACTACAAATATGATAACAAGTGTTGCCACTAACAATATGGAAGATATCAGTGCTGATATGTCCTTAGTTGAAATGGCAAGACTTACCGGACACACGGTGGATGCAGATGAGATTTCGATGGTATCAGTGTTAAGTGATCAATTCAATCCCGAGAAGCACGAAGATGTTGTTAAAATGCAAACTACATACCAAAAGCTTGAAAAAGAATTGGAAGAAAGAATCAGCAAGCTATTCTTGGTTGGGTGCTTGGCAGATGATTATAAAAACAGGTTAATGTGGTCGCACTATGGCGACAGCCATAAAGGTTTTTGTATTGAATATGATTATACCGGATTTGACCGCATGGATATAGTGCCTTTTCCAGTAGCATATACACATGAGCGTGTTAAAATACCATGGAAGGCAGCGATTACAAAAGATCCTGAGGATATAGCGAATGCGACAAAAGTATTTATGCAGGCTTTATTAACCAAGGACGAAGCTTGGTCTTACGAGCGAGAATGGCGAATTTTAATACACAAAAAAGATAACGCGAATTTAAAAATGCCACCTATATCATGTATTTATATTGGCGCTTTGTGTAAAGAAAAACACAAAAAGGAATTAGTAAAAATTGCACGAAAATTTAAAATCCCTGTCAAACAAATGATGATTGATAGGGGGGAGTATGATCTACATGTTATAGATGTTATGTAATGATGTATATAACGGTATAGATTAATTATTTATGTAAAAGATAATCCGGATATAATATCAAAGGAGAAAATTATGGCTTTATATGGTGAACAAAGGGTTGATATCGAAGCATTACAAAGATGGGTTAATACGTTGTCTATTGACAATATTGATATAATTAATGTGGCAGATAAATCTTTTAAAGTGGAAGGATTAACCAAATCAGCATTGGAAACTCAACTTTGCACATTCAAACAATTAATTCAAAATGCAATAGAACCAACTGACTTTGTTAAATCGTTATATAATCTTTCAACATTAGCCTTCCATGCTTTTTTTGAGGTAAAAAATGGTGCTATACGTGTCGCAAATTATTATGAGTGCTTCTTGAAAGCAAGCAATTCATCTACTTACAAAAAAATAATTGAAGGATATGGACAGTTCATAAAAATAGGTGAAGTCAATATATATGATGGTGATAATTTAATTGCATCTATAGGTCAAAAAAGTGATTTGATATGGCAAGTGTTTTTTGAATACTTTATTAACTATGAAGATGGAAACATTGTGCACACACATATGAATCACGAAGAATATTTAACACTGCAGCTTTACAACATTGAAAATAAGACACAAGAAGAAATAAATCATTTGATAACAGAAATATTATTAAAAGTATCAGTAGAGTATGGCTTGGATTTTAAGGTAGTGGATTTGGATATAAACTATAAACTTGAAGGAAAGGCTACAGTTTACGATTTGCAATTTAATAAGCTTGAATATGAATATATACCATCACTGTATTTCATCAATGGATTACGCTGTAGTAATGATAACAGATTAGCATTTTTAAGTTATTATCAAGTAATTGAATATTTCTTCGTTCGTTGTCAAAATTACGCTTTTTTAGATGAATATAGTAACTTGGTAGCACCTATAGATCATAATTCTCTCAGGAAAGTCCTTCAAAAATATAAGAATTCCATCACAGAGCGTGAATCTATAAAACTTGTTTTAACCAAGTCAATTGATGTTGACGACTTTAAAACCTGGATTTTATCAGACTCGGTACTCAAAAATACATATTGTGATAATTCAATTTGTGATATTGATTTGTCAAAATCCAATGAAAAAATCATTGGTAAAATTGCAGAAAGAATATATTTGTTTAGATGTGCGATAGCACATGCCAAGGGAGATGTTGATGAATATATCGCCATCCCTTCTTTAAGCAATTCTGATATTACAAGTGAAATTCCTTTAGTAAAATATGTATCATTAGAAGTGTTGAAAAAATGTTCAGAGGTTTAAAAGAATTCTTTCTTCGTTACATATAACTCTTATTTTGAGATGAGTTTTTAGAAGAATCACCATCCTTTTCGGGTGGTGATTTCTTTTTGTTCTTTTGTTCTTCAATGATAATATCAAGAATACTTTTGCAAAACACATTAAATTCCGGCTTTGACATATTCTTGATGTTTGGTTTTCCGTTGTTTATAATTTCGTGTTTCATAAAAATCCTCCTTTTTTCTCAATTTTAACTTTTAACGTGTTCAAGATGTGAACAGGTTAGAAATTAAAATGAAAAACAAGAGAAAAATCTTTCTTCTCGGGGGATTATATCAGAAATCGCCTGGCTGTCAAGGGTAAAAAATATCACTTAAATAACTAAAGAGAAATATTCTCACGCAATATTTTTTCCTCTTTCCTTGACAGACTGCACCGATTTCTGATTGCTCCGAGTTGTCGAAAGATAAATTTATGAAAAAGGAGTAAAAAATGAAAACAGCAGTTATTTACGCAAGATATTCGAGTGATGCTCAAACAGAGCAGTCTATTGAAGGTCAGCTCAGGGTTTGTCAAAAATATGCAAAGGATCATGATATTCTAATTCTCGATACCTACATAGACAGAGCTATGACCGGTACGAATGATAACCGTCTTGATTTTCAGCGTATGTTGAAGGACAGTGCAAAAAGACAATGGGATTACGTTATTGTATATAAGCTTGACCGATTTTCCCGTAATAAGTACGAGTCGGTTATCCATAAAAAGACCCTAAAGGACAACGGTGTTAAGTTGTTATCAGCTATGGAGCAGATTCCCGATAGTCCCGAGGGTACGCTTATGGAAGCTTTGCTTGAAGGTTTTAACCAATACTATTCGGAAGAACTTTCTCAAAAAGTAAATCGAGGCATTCGTGAAAGCTGGATAAAGGGAAATACTACGGGTGGTTATCCCATTTTCGGTTATGATGTTGTAAACAAGAAATATGTAATTAATGAATACGAAGCTGCAATAGTTGTTGAAGTATTTACAAAATACGCTCAAGGATATAAAGCACGCGCAATTGTAAGAGATTTGCAAGAAAGAGGTATTCGTAGAAAAGACGGAAAATTCTTCAATGAAAAGCACGTTTATTACATATTACATAATAAACGCTATACGGGCAGGGTAGAGCATCACGGAGTTGTTTACGATAATATCTTTCCTCGTATCATATCCGATGAACTATGGTATGCAGTACAGGCAATTAATGAAGCAAATAAAATTGCACCAAGCCGCAAAAAAGAAATATACGATTACATACTTTCAGGTAAGCTTGTATGTGGAAAGTGCAAACATAAAATGAGTGGTGAAAGTGGGACGAGCAGAAACGGAAATATACATTATTATTATATATGTTTAACACATCGCCGCAGAAAGAAACCTTGTGATATAAAAGCAGTACACAAACACTATCTTGAAGATCTGGTAGTTAACGTTACTACGAAGATGTTAAAGACTCCCGAAAATATCCGTATGATAGCAGAATCGATTTTTAAGTTGCACGAAAAAGAGAGTAACGATAATAGCAATTTGAAATTGCTTATGAAGAAATGTGATGAAGCAGTTAAGGCAAGTAATAATCTTATCAAAGCCATCGAGCAGGGAATTATTACCGAAATGACTAAGAACAGATTAAGAGAACTCGAAACTGAAATTATGCAATACGACTTTGACATAGAACGCGAAAAACAACGCAATTATACTTATCTTACTATAGAAGGAATTGAGGAATACTTAAAAAGCAAGGTGTTTGAAAACACGGAAGATATTAAGATACGAAAGGTAATAGTTAACACCTTCGTGCGCGAGGTTATCTTATATCCTGATAAGGTTATAATTACTTATAATTTTACGGATATAGTTGAACCTCACACAATAAATACCGAGACTGTTACAGAAACGGAAAGGCAGATCGACTCTGCCTTTTCAAAGAAATCCGGTTCGTACAATCTACTTGGTGGGGAGCCAAGTCTTAATAGCTTGAACATCTTTACTATCCGTAAATTGTTCGGGCTATTTTGCTTTTTAGAGGAGTTTGATAACTTTAATTCATAAAAATTTCTTTTATACTAATAACGGACGGAGTTTTCTCCGTCCGTTGTTTTTGTTTATTGATATTAGTCATATTTTTATTGATGAGCTTATCTATACAGAGTTGGAGAAACTTAAGTTTTCTTTTTGAAAATAGCAGAGAAATGATATTCGTCCACAAAACATAGTGAATCACTGATTTCTTTTACATTTGTATGTTTAGATAGCGCGCGGAAGTTTGAATAAGTGGCGATAAAAATACCATTCGCTGTATGTTAATCTTTTCTGCTGTCTCGGTAGACGAGGGGAGTGATTTGAAAGTGGGATTTAAAGGAGTTTTGAAAATGAGATTGGCTGCTATAACAAAGATAATTACTAATTTCACTTATTGATTTGTCGGTGTAGCGCAGCAGGGATTTCGCTTCGCGCAGGCGGCAGTAGGAGATGTATTCTCCAATACCCATGCCGAGCTCTTTTTTGAATTTTTTGAAAAGATAAGCGCGGCTCTTGCCGGAGAACTCTACGACATCATTGACCGTGATAGGCTCATTAATGTGAGCAGAAATGAATTGCATATTTGTATATAGCTCCTTGGAGATTCCCTCGGGGAGCTTTTGCTGTTCTACTCGACGCGCAAAATCTATTGGCATATTATACTGCAGGTTTTTAACTGCTTCTTCGCTTTGAAGTTTTTCACATTCCTGTATATACGTATCGATAAGCTGATATGCTTCTTCGACGTCCATTCCGCCGGGTATAGCTGCAAATTTGCCTATTACAGTAACAAGTCCGATGAATATATTTTTTGCTTGGCGAAGAGGAGTTTCAGCGAGTTTTCCTTCAGTGTCCATATTTGGCATTTTAGCAGCGAGAAGCAGCCATCGGTTAAGATTTTCGACTTCGCCCTGCTTAATAAGCTCAAGCATTTGCATCTCAAACGGATAAGTACCGTGCGAACGTTGCTCCTCACGTGCGCTAAATGCGTCTTGAGAGTGCTTTTGTCCAATAACTGCTTGATAGTCTGTATCAGTCAGACCAAAAGAAGTATCAATAGTCTTCTTTTCACCGGTTAATACAAAATACTGATATAGCAAAAGGTTCAAAAACTTGTTGTAGGTGTATGGTGGAATGCCGCTTAGATATGCAAAAATATCCTCGAACTTATCTGGCGCGAGTGCATTTTTTCTCATATATCCACGTGCGAACTCCTCTGTAATCTGTGTTGCATATGCAGGACCGAAAACAAAGGAATGAACACCGTCTGAACATTTTACCATACCAAAATAACCAGTATCACCACTTATATGTATGGCAGGATTTTCATTGGATTCAAGCAGTTTTTTGAAAACGAAAGGATAAGGGTCACCTTCTTCATAAAACCCTGCAGAGCAAATGAATTTATCATTTTTATAAAGTGCGATGGGCAAGTAGTGAGAAGCGTAAAAAATATCGGGATAATCTCTAAAGTTTTGCATAAAAATCTCCGAAAATAGATTATTTTATATAATTATATACTATTTTGCAATACTTTGCAATACGTATTTGATAGAATTATAATGGAAAAATATAAAAGGGGTGATTGTTTGACCTTTGATTTTAACAAAAATTGGCTTTTTTGCCGCGCGGGAGATGCGCCGTTTGAGGTTGATCTGCCGCACGACGCGATGATAATCGAAAAAAGAGATCCCGCTACGCGAAATGGAATTAACTCGGGCTATTTTCCGGGAAGAAAATACGTTTATGAGAAGAATTTTTTCATTGATGAAGAAAATATTGAAAAATCACACGTCTTGCATTTTGAGGGTGTTTATCAGAACTGCAGAGTGATGATAAACGGCAATCTTGCTGGTGAGCACAGATATGGATATACCGCATTTGACGTGGATATTACACCTTATATCACAGTAGGAGAGAATACTGTTCTTGTGTTGGTTGACAATTCACTTGAACCCAACTGCCGTTGGTACTCGGGCTCGGGAATTTACAGACCTGTGAGCTTGCTTGTAAGAGATAAGGATTACATTTGTGACGTTTTCTTTCAAACTATTTCGGTCTATCCTGCGAAGGTACAAATTGAAGCGAGAACCGTAGAAAATTCTCCTGTTTTTTGTGAGATTTTTGACGGTGATGCTCTTGTTTACAAAGGAGATATTGGTGAGATAGAGTTGACCGGAGCAAAGCTTTGGAGTGCTGAAGATCCGTTTCTTTATGAGCTTGTTTTGAAAAGCGAACAAGACGAAGTGAGACAAAAATTCGGCATAAGAAAGCTCGCGTGGAATGCAAAAGAAGGTCTTACCGTTAATGGTGAGCGAGTTCTTCTTCGTGGCGGTTGTATTCACCACGACAACGGCGTGCTTGGTGCTTGTGAGTACAAGGATGCAAGTGAGAGAAGAATTCGTATTCTTAAAGAAAACGGATTTAACGCGGTAAGAATTGCTCACCACCCTGCTTCACAGATAGTGCTTGATGCCTGTGATAAAATCGGTATGTACGTTATGAATGAGACCTTTGACGGCTGGTACACGCCGAAGACCTATCACGATTATTCCAGATGGTTTTACCGTGATTGGAGGGACGATCTTCGTGCGATGATACTCTCGGCAAGAAATCATCCGTCGGTTATTATGTATTCCACCGGCAACGAGGTGACGGAAACTGCAACCAAAAAGGGAGCAGCGCTTTGCCGTGAGATGACCGACTTTGCTCATTCTATTGACCCGACAAGACCTGTGACGGCAGGTGTGAATGTGCTTCTCAACATTTATACAAACCTCGGTATGGGCGTTTACAAGGATAAAGGTGATTACAAACCGGAGCCATTACCGGGGGGAAAGAGATATAAAGAGAAGAAGACCGGTTCTGCATTTTTTAATGCACTTACTCAAAAGCTTGGAAAGCTGATGTTCTTTATGAGTTCGGGAAGAGCCGGGGATAGAGCTTCAAAGGGAGCAGCCGATGGACTTGATATTCTTGGACTTAACTACGCATCATCAAGGTATGATTACGATGCTAAAAAATATCCCGATAGGCTTATGGTGGGTGCTGAAACTATGGCATCTGACTTACCGTACAACTGGGAGAGAGTTAAGAAATATCCTCAACTTATTGGTGATTTCGTTTGGTCCGCTTGGGATTACCTCGGTGAGACCTGTATGGGTTGGACTTATCACTCCTACAAAGGGCTACCGCTTCTCGCAAACCAAGGTATGATAGATATTACCGGAAAGCCTCTTGCTTCAATGGGATTTATGCAGGTGGTATGGGGACTTCGCGATAAGCCATATATCGCAGTTCGCCCACTTAATCACGCTGATGAAAAACCATCAAAGGGATCATGGCAGTTCACGGACGCGATAGATAGCTGGAATTGGATCGGATACGAGCGAGTTCCTGCCACTGTTGAGGTTTATGCGAACGGTCACTCTGTAAGACTTACACTTAACAGCATAGAAATTGGAGTAAAAAAGCTAAATGATTTCAAGGCGATTTTTAAGTTGCCCTATGATAAAGGCGAGCTTAAAGCAGAGGCACTTGACGAAAGGGGAAGAGTGCTTTCAACGCATAGCTTGTTCTCGGGTGATGATAAAACGATAATTTCTGCTGTTCCCGAAAGTAGCGAGTTATCCGTTGGTGAGCTTTGCTATATTCCCATGGAGTTTGTGGACGGCAAGGGATTACTTCGTCCCGATCTTGAACAAAGAGTTGACATATCGGTCGAGGGTGGAAAGTTACTTGGTATTGGTAGCGCGCTTTATAAGACTGATGATACCTTTAACAACAGTTTTTATAATTCCTATCGTGGAAGATGTCTTGCAGTAGTACAGGCAACCGAGAAAGGAAGTATAAATATATCAATTAATTCAGCAGGAGTTACACCTGCATACATAAATTTGGAGGTAAAATAAAATGACAACAAAGAAACGTGGCTTGCTTTCAAATTCGATATTTGAAAAGCCATTTATGGACTCAAAAGCAAAAACCGAACACGTAACAACAAAAGAGTGGGTATTCGGACATCTCATCGGTCCTCTTGGACTCATTTTCGTGGTGAACACTATCGCGGCTCTTGTTGAAAAATTTTTCACTCAGCAGACGGGTGCTATGTACGGTGTGGAAAACGTCGAAATGATAAAGCAGATGGGCGGATACTATGAAGTAGTAATGACAATTGCTAAAATATTAGCAGTTGCTGTTGGTCTTCTCAACGGTTTTCTCATTCAGAAAACCAACTCAAGACAGGGAAGAATGCGTCCGTGGTTTTTGATTTTCGGTTTTATTTCCATTATAATTGGCGGACTTATCTTCCTTTTCCCCGGAAACACACTTGGTAATAACTATTGGTACTATTTCTTCTTCCTTCTTATTTGTTATCATACAGTTGGCTCATCTTTCTTCTATCTTTTCCGAGATACGATTTGCTCACTTACCACGCGCGATCCCGCAGAAAAGACTAAGATACAGTTTATTCGCAAAATGTCCTGGACCCTCCTTTCCGGCATCGTTATAGGTATGGTGTTCAATATGGTGCTTCTTCCCATGTGGCTTGAAAAGGATATTAAAGGTTATCCTCTCCTTATGGTAATTATGTCCCTTGTTGCTATTCCTCTTGTGCTTATGGAATATTTCTACACCCGTGAGCGTATTTCGGAGGACGTATCAATTGAGGCAAGCGGTCTTCTTCAAAAGAACGAGATCCCCTTAAAGGATCAGCTCAAAGCACTCTTTACAAACAAATATTACGTTATTCTTATAATTATTTTCACGATCAGTGGTATCGTTGATAACTTCAAGGGCGGTAACGTTCAGTATTTCTATATCAAGTTCTTGCTTGACGGTGTTAACAATCCTCTTATGTTTACCATTTATATGGTAATTACAGGCGCTCCTCTTGGTATCGGTGCTTTCTGCATTTATCCTCTTGTAAAGAAGATGGGCATTAAGAATCTCACAGTTCTTGGGTATTCTCTCGTGCTTGTAGGCAGTATTATGGGTTGGCTTTTCCCAAGCAATATCGTTATTGCTTTTATCGGCGGTTTCCTTCGTAATATGGGTTGGCTTCCTAATGCTTACATATTTGCAACACTTCTTTGCTTTGCTTACGATAGCATTGAGTATAAATCACACCTTCGTCTTGAGGGACTTATGGGTGTTGCGGTGGTTACTGCTTTGCAGGCACTTATTTACGCTCCCTTTGCGGGCGGTTATGAATCAACCATTCTCAAAATGGGATTTGTTGACGTTGAGGGTGTAATTCCCAGTGCTGAGGTTATCAGCTTTATGAATAGCGCATTCTACCTCTTTGATGCAGCATTGGCGCTTGTGGTTGTAGTTCTTCTTCCGTTTGTTGATGTTGAGAAGAAGTTGCCCGAGATAAACGCTGAGCTTGAAAAACGCAAGGAATTGGCGCTTTCAAGTGATTCTGAAGAATAAACAAATTAAAATTTGCTTGTTTAATACTTACAAAAACGGAGATTTTTTATGGCAAAAATACGAATTATTGGCGCTACCTCGCCAGAAGTATCTAAAAGAGAAATAAAGCATAGAGAGCTTGCGCGTCAGGTTGCGACAGAAGGTATAGTTTTGCTTAAAAATGATGGTGTATTGCCACTTGAAACAAGACAAATTGCCATTTACGGTCCGGGTAGCAGAAAGACCGTTAAGGGTGGATCAGGTAGCGGAGACGTTCACGAAAGACATAGTGTTACAATCGAAGAGGGACTTAAAAATGCGGGTTTCGTTTTTTCTTCTACTTTGTGGATGGATAGATTTGTTGAAAAGTATAACCAAGACGTTGCACTTTGGAAAACTGAGGTTGAAGAAAAGATAAAGGGTTTTGGACCTATACAAACGATGAAAATGTTTGATGTCATTCACGAGAATCCTATGCCTTATCCCGCTTGCACTCCTATTCTCCACGATGAGCTTACAAATGAATGTGATACTGCTATATACGTCCTCTCTCGCCAAGCGGGAGAGGGCAAGGATCGCAGAGTAGAAAAGGGCGATTATCTTCTTTCGGATCTTGAAGAAGAAAGCCTGAAGATCCTTTCCGACCACTATAAAAAGCTTATTCTTGTGCTTAACTGCGGTGGAGTTATGGATCTCTCCATACTTGACAAGGTTAGGATTGATGCGGTAATCTTCTATGGTCAGGGTGGAATGGAGGGCGGAAACGCTCTTGCTGATATTCTTACAGGAAAGGTTAATCCTTCTGGAAAGTTGACTGACACTTGGGCAAGAAATTATGAGGATTACCCTTCTGCTAATACCTTTGGTCACAGAAACGGTGATCTTGAAAACGAGGAATACAGCGAGGGTATCTACGTTGGATACCGTTGGTTTGATAAGAATGAAATAAAGTCACGGTATGAATTTGGTTTTGGACTTAGCTATACCGAGTTTGAAACCAGAGTGACAAGTCTTGAAAACGACAAATTAATCGTTGATGTTACCAATATTGGAAAAATAGCAGGCAAAGAGGTTTTGCAGCTCTATTCTTCAAAGCCCTCTCCCGATTGTGAGAAAAAGTCTCTTATTACATTTGCTAAAACAAGTATAATTGGACCCGGTGCAACCGAGAGGGTGGAAATGCATTTTGATTTATCAAAGATAGCTACCTTTGATGAAGAAAGATCTGCATTTGTAATTGAAAAGGGTGAGCATACGCTCATTTTGAATGATGAAGAATGCGGAAAGATTAATATTAAAAATGAAATTATCGTAGAAAAGGTGTCACCCATAACACAGGGTGCACACGGAAAACATAATGAAGCTTTCTCCGATAAAGTTAATAACGTTTTATCAAAACTAAGTGATGAGGAGAAAATTATGCTCGTTGTTGGTGGTGGATACAGTATCCGTTGCTACAACAACGTTATGGGTGCTGCAGGCAGAACCTGTACGAAGCTTCTTAAGAAAGGAATTCCCAACATAATTCTTGCCGATGGTCCCGCCGGACTTAATGTTAATCAAATCAATGCTATCGGCTATGAGGGATTTCCTCGATATCCCGATGGTTTACCCGAGGATTGGCAATGGGGATATCTTAAAAAGCTTGAGCCCATATTAAAAACCAAATTAGGCACTAAAAAGACGGTGTATCGCTATATGACCGCTTGGCCGAGCGAGACCGTTCAAGCTCAGACCTGGAGCACGGATCTTATAGAAAGGCTCGGTGAGGCAGTTGGTAATGAAATGCTTGAAATCGGTGTTTCGGTATGGCTTGCTCCCGGACTTAATATTCATAGAAATCCTCTTTGCGGACGAAACTTTGAATATTATTCTGAAGACCCCTTGATTTCAGGCAAAATGGCTGCCGCTATTACGAGAGGTGTTCAGTCCGTGGGTGGCGTTGGTGTTGCTCAAAAGCATTTTTGTTGTAACAACCAAGAGGACAACCGCACAGGCGTTTCTGCTAACATTTCACAAAGAGCGCTGCGTGAGATTTATCTTCGTGCATTCGAAATCGCAGTAAAAGAGGGAAAGCCTTGGACGGTGATGTCCAGCTACAACAAGGTAAACGGCAGACACGTTTGTAACACCTACGATCTGCTTACCCGCGTGCTCCGTGACGAGTGGAACTTCTCCGGACTTGTAATGAGCGACTGGAACGCCACCGAGCAATGCTCTTATACCGATGCGATAAACGCTGGCAACGATCTTATTATGCCCGGCGGTAACAATGTTGTTAAAAAACTTTTGGGTGACCTGAAAGAAGGCAAACTCGATAAAAATGCGCTTAATAATTCGGCTGCCCGTGTTCTCGAGTTGATTTATAAAAGCGATACTTGTAAGGATTTTTGATTATGAACCCATTTTTACCATTAAACGAATATATACCTGACGGTGAGCCACACGTTTTTGGTGACAGAGTTTACCTCTATGGATCACACGATAAGGCAAGGGGCACCCGCTTCTGCGTGCAGGACTACACCGTTTGGTCTGCGCCTGTTGACGATTTATCGAAGTGGACAAATCACGGGGTAACCTACAAGAAAATGCAAGATCCAAGATCAAAGCCGGGACGAGAGGTGGACTATTACGCCCCTGACTGTGTTCGCGGAAACGACGGAAGATATTATCTTTATTACTGCGCTATGGGGCCCAATACAAAGAATTTCGGTCCTATGAGCGTGGCGGTATCAAATAGACCTGAGGGTCCTTTCGATTATCTTGGAGATATACAGTATGCCGATGGAACACCCGTCCTAAAATATCTTACAAACGACCCTGCGGTTATTAACGACAACGGCAGAATATGGCTTTATTACGGATGGGGGCTTGCAAGAGATTTTAGATCGAAAATATTAAGTCCGCTTTACAATTTTGTGCAAAGCAAGTTGTTCGCAAGACCTATATCAGAAATCAAGGAAACAAAGCCATCAATTCTATCTTGTGCGGTGGTCGAGCTGTGTGACGATATGATGACGGTTAAGGGTGAACCCAAAGCCGTTCTTGACAGCAAGACCACAGCACCAAAAGACAGTGAGCTGTATAATCACGCATTCTACGAAGCACCGTCTATCAGAAAAATCGGTGATACATATTATCTGGTTTATTCATCGGGAGAAAACAACGAGCTTTGCTATGCGACGAGTGTATACCCCAACAAGGGCTTCGAATATCGTGGCGTAATAATTTCAAACAGCGACTTAGGCTACAAAGGCAATAAAAAGAAAAAAGCCCCCGCAGGCACGATACACGGTGGAATTGAATGTATAAACGGAAAATGGTATGTTTTTTATCATAGATGTACCAACAACACCGATTTTTCAAGGCAGGCATGCGCCGAGCCGATTGAAATTTTAGCCGACGGCAGTATTTCTCAGGTTGAAATTACCACGCAAGGAGTCGGCGAACCAATAAAAGCAGTTGGTGAGCTTGAAGCGGCGAGATGCTGTAATCTCATCACGAAAAAATCGGTGCGCCTCGGTGTAGGTAAAGCACAGAAAAGAACCCGAATCGACGATGATGGAAAAGGTATTTTTGTAGCTGATATTGAAGACGGCACAGAGCTTGGATATAAATACTTGTCCTTCACAAATGTGAAAAAAATCAGCCTCACCTGCCGTGGCAAAGAAGCCGTTATAGAAATATTCATTAATGATGAAAGGCAGAAATGCGGTGAGATTAAGACACAAAATACAGAGACCTGGCAGAGTTTTTCTGCAGATGTTGATATTTCCGATGGAACTCACGCCTTATACCTTAAAATCAAAGGAAAAGGCAAGAGAGATATGAAGGAAATAAAGTTTAATTAAGGAGATAAAAATGGGATTTTCTAAAGACTTTATATGGGGTACAGCTGCCGCATCCGCGCAGATTGAGGGCGGATGGAATGAAGGAGGCAGAACTCCGAGCATTTGGGATGTTGCGCCCGAAGGAAAAATCAAAAATGGTGACACTTGCCACGTAGCCTGCGACCATTATCACAGAATGAAAGAGGACGTTGCCCTGATGCGCGAGATGGGACTCAAGGCATACCGCTTTTCGGTAAGCTGGTCAAGAGTTATTCCTGAAGAGGGTAAGGTAAATCCCGAAGGAATTGAATTCTATTCTGACCTTATAGATGAGCTTATCGCAAACGGCATTGAGCCGCTTTTGACAATTTATCATTGGGATATGCCAACCTGGATTTACAAAAAAGGTGGTTGGATGTCAAAAAACATCATTACTCATTTTGCAGAATATACAAGAGTTTTAGTCGAAAGCTTCTCTGACAGAGTTAAGTGGTGGATGCCGATGAATGAGCCCGGTTGCTTCATTATGAATGGATATATGCAGGGAGTTCACGCTCCGTTCAAGAGGAATTATCTCGCTCTTTCCAATTTGACAAGAAACTGTATGCTTGCAAATGCTGAAGCTGTTAAAGCTATAAGAAAATATGCAAAACAGCCTGTTAAGGTTGGAGTTGCCTTCTCCTCGGGAGCATATGTTCCCGATAACGAAACGCCGGAGGAAATAGAAAGAGCAAGAATGCTTTCTATGGAAAAAGGCTGTGGACTTATGGGAAACCGCTGGTGGATGGATCCCATGCTTGCAGGTAAACCTGTACGCGCCTACGGCATATATTCCTCTCGCAAAAGAGATATGGGACATATTTATCAAGAGTATGATTTTGTTGGGTTGAATATCTATACCTCATATAATTATGCAGAATGGGGATTTGGTAATAAAAATCCACCGGAGGATATGAAGAAAAATTCCCTCGGCTGGATCATCGATCCAAGATGTATGTATTGGAATGTAAAATTTGTTTACGAAAAGTACGGACTTCCTATTATGATAACCGAAAACGGACTCGCGTCAAATGATATTGTCAGCGATGACGGCAGAGTTTATGATCCTGACAGAGCTGAATTTATGAAAGGATACCTCTCTGCCCTTAAACGTGCCGCAAACGAGGGCATTCCCGTTCTCGGCTACCTTCACTGGTCGGTGATGGATAACTTTGAGTGGGCAGAGGGCTATGAACCGCGCTTTGGTCTTGTTCATGTGGATTACAAAAATCAAAAGCGCACCATCAAGGAATCGGCACACTACTATAAACACATTATAGAAACCAACGGAGAGGAACTGTAAAAAAATGAGAATAACTATTGACAGGAACATAGGTACTGTACCAACTGATTTTTCTTGGCAAATCGGTTTGGG
Source organism: uncultured Clostridia bacterium (assembly GCA_937884385.1). Classification (GTDB taxonomy): domain Bacteria; phylum Bacillota; class Clostridia; order Oscillospirales; family CAG-272; genus RGIG4608. Next base: position 36,144 of record CALGCW010000122.1, read on the forward strand.
AAATGATCATGCCTATCAGCTCCATAGAACCGATGTTTGTGAACATATCAAGCTTGCCCATGATGAATTAGGTATCAAATATATACGCTGTCACGGAATTTTCGACGATGATATGCTCACCTATCAGCGAATGGGTGATTGCAGAATGTTCAGATCGGTTCCTTTCAACAATAAAATTGAAGAAATCAATTTCCGTCAGGTTGGTCACGTTTATGATAACCTTCTTGCCTGCGGAGTAAAGCCATTCGTTGAGCTTTCCTTTATGCCATCAGCCCTTGCAAGCGGGAAAAAGCTGGGGCTTAGATATGACCCAAATATTACTATGCCAAAATCCCTTGCGGCTTGGAGAGAATACATTAAGAAATTCATTCACTTTCTTATTGATCGATATGGTGCCGAGGAGGTGGAGACCTGGTATTTTGAGGTTTGGAATGAGCCCGATCTCGATTGCTTCTTTGCAGGTACGAAAAAAGATTATTTCAAGCTTTATGAAGCCACTGCAAGAGCAATAAAGGAAGTGTCGCCCAAGCTACGGGTAGGCGGTCCTTCAACAAGCGCTTGTCTTTGGATTGAGGATTTCTTGAATTTTTGTAAAGCAAATAACGTTCCTTGCGATTTCGTCTCTACGCACCATTATCCCGGCGATGCTTTCGGAAACTTTGTCAATTTCAATAACGTCAAGCAGATGTTTAGCTCCGCTATGGATGCAGTCAAAAATCACAAGCCTCTCAGTGATACGATGACAAATATGTTCTTCCTTCCCGATGACTTCATTCGTTGGGACAAGGGTACTCTTGCCCGAATGGACGATGAGGCAAAGGGAAAGGTTGGCGATATGCCATTGTTTATTACCGAGTGGAATTCCATGGCAGTATTCGGTTCTCCCGTACATGACGAAAAATATTCTGCGGCTTTTGTAGTTAAGAGCTGTATGGATCTTAATAATACCCTTGGAGGATATATGTTCTGGTGTTGCTCTGATATTTTTGAAGAGCAATTTATGCTACCTAAGCCTTTTGTTGGAAGCTTTGGTATAGTTTCTAATGATGGAATTCCAAAGCCTAACTTCTGGGGGTTCAAGATTTTGTCACAGCTTTATAACAAGCGTCTTGCTCTGCCTATGCGTACAAACGAAGCGGTAGAATACGCTGCCTTTGTAGATGGAGATAAGACGCAGGTTCTCGTTTATGCACAGGATCAGGACTATTTTAAGAATGAAACCCACGAAATAAGTATTGTGGTAAATTGCAAGGCAACATCTGTTACCGTTCAGCGTATTGACGATATTCACTGTAACCCAAAGGCGGAGTGGATAAGACTTGGAAAGCCTGATAACCTTACCTCCACACAGGTTGCGCAAATCAAAGAAAAAACCGCCCTTAAAGCGGAAAATGTTGATTTTGTAAGCGAAAACGAAGAAACAAGAATAAATCTCAGCATTAAAACCAACGATGTTGTTTTACTCAATATAGAATAATATCTGCAACACTTCGTTTTATTTTGTTTCTTGACATATATACGATTATAAATATATAATCGTAATAGAAAAGCAGGAGGTGACATCGTGAACTACTATATAGGCATAGATCTCGGCACGTCGGCAATGAAGCTGTTGCTGATTCGTAGAGATGGCGAAATCATGAATACAGTTACAAAAGAATATCCACTTGAATTTCCAAGAAACGGCTGGAGCCAGCAAAATCCCGAGGACTGGAAAATAGCGCTCTTTGAAGGAGTTCCGGAATTGCTATCAGGATTTGACGCTTCGCTTGTAAAAGGTATTGGAGCAGGTGGACAGATGCATGGACTTGTAGCGCTTGACAAGAACGATGAGATCATTCGCCCTGCTATTCTTTGGAATGACGGCAGAACCGAAAAAGAGGTTGAATATCTCAATGAGGTTATTGGTAAGAAAAGGCTTTCCGAGCTGACTGCAAATATTGCTTTCGCAGGCTTTACCGCGCCGAAAATTCTTTGGATGAAGAAAAATGAGCCCGAGAATTATGAGAGAATAAGTAAAATAATGCTCCCAAAGGACTACATCAACTATATTCTTACAGGAGTACACTCGTGTGATTGTTCAGACGCATCCGGAATGTTACTTCTTGACGTGAAGAATAAATGCTGGTCAGGAGAGATGCTTGAAATTTGCTCTGTTCGAGAAGAACAAATGCCAAAGCTCTTTGAAAGCTATGAGGTTACTGGCACGGTTTTACCCGAAATTGCCGAAAGACTTGGACTCTTCGAGGATGTAATTGTCTGCGCAGGCGCAGGAGATAATGCAGCAGCAGCAGTTGGTACGGGTGTTGTCGGTGAGGGAGGTTGCAATATTTCTCTCGGCACGTCGGGAACGGTATTTATCTCATCTGAAAAATTTGGCGTTGATCCAAACAATGCGCTGCACTCATTTGCTCATGCGGACGGAGGATATCACCTTATGGGCTGCATGCTTTCAGCCGCTTCTTGCAACAAGTGGCTGATGGAGGATATCCTGAAAACTACCGACTACGAGGGCGAGCAAGCAAAAATCACCAATGATATGCTCGGTGAAAACCGCGTGTTTTTCCTGCCTTATCTTATGGGCGAGAGAAGTCCCATAAACGATACTAACGCAAGAGGTACGTTTATCGGTATGAGTATGGACACGAAGCGAGAGAATTTAGTTTTAGCCGTGCTTGAGGGCGTTGCGTTTGCTCTGCGCGACAGTATTGAGGTGGCAAGAAGCCTCGGTATAGAGATAAATACAAGTAAACTTTGTGGCGGCGGTGCAAAATCTCCCCTTTGGAGAAAAATCCTTGCGTCGGTGCTCAATATTGAACTTGAAATACCAAAATCCGAGCAAGGTCCTTCCATGGGCGGAGCAATGCTTTCGATGGTTGCCTGCGGTGAATACGAGAGTGTAGCTGCCGCTTGCGAAAAGCTTTGTGAGGTAAAGGAAACTATTAAACCCGAAAAAGAGCTCGTGCAAAAGTACGAGCGTAAATATAATCAATTCAAAAAAATATACCCCGCATTGAGGAATACCTTTGCGGAGATAGTTTAAGGAGGAAACTATGTATTTTCCCGCTATTGAAAAAATAAAATATGAGGGTGCAAACTCAACTAATCCCCTTGCCTTTAAGTTCTATGATGCCGATAGAGTGATCCTCGGCAAGACTATGAAGGAGCATTTGCCCTTCGCTATGGCTTGGTGGCATAATCTTTGTGCGGCAGGAACCGATATGTTCGGCAGAGATACCGCAGACAAGTCCTTTGGTACAGAAAAAGGCACGATGGCTCACGCAAAGGCGAAGGTTGACGCAGGCTTTGAGTTTATGCAGAAGCTTGGCATTGAATACTTCTGCTTCCACGACGTAGATATCGTTCCCGAGGCTGACGACATTAAGGAAACCAATCGCCGCCTTGACGAAATCTCCGACTACATACTTGCAAAAATGAAGGAAACGGGAATAAAATGCCTCTGGGGTACTGCAAATATGTTCTCAAATCCTCGATTTATGAACGGTGCCGGCTCTTCTAACTCCGCAGACGTATTCTGCTTTGCGGCGGCACAGATAAAGAAAGCACTTGATATTACAGTAAAGCTTGGTGGTAAAGGCTACGTTTTCTGGGGTGGCAGAGAAGGATATGAAACACTTCTCAACACCGACGTGAAGTTTGAGCAGGAAAATATCGCTAATCTTATGAGAATGGCGGTTGAATACGGTCGTTCCATTGGATTTACAGGCGATTTCTATATTGAGCCCAAGCCAAAAGAACCGATGAAGCATCAGTATGATTTCGATACGGCAACTGCTATCGGCTTCCTTCGTCAGTATGGTCTTGACAAGGACTTTAAGATGAATATCGAGGCAAACCACGCAACCCTTGCAGGTCACACCTTCCAGCACGACTTAAGAATTTCTGCAATCAACGGAATGCTCGGTTCAATTGACGCAAACCAGGGCGATTACCTCCTCGGTTGGGATACCGATGAGTTCCCCTACGACGTTTATGAAACCACAATGTGTATGTACGAGGTTCTTAAAGCGGGCGGCCTTACCGGTGGCTTTAACTTTGACGCCAAGAACCGTCGCCCAAGCTATACCGTAGAAGATATGTTCCACGCCTATATTCTTGGTATGGATGCATTTGCTTTAGGTCTTATCAAGGCGGCAAGAATTATCGAGGATGGCAGAATTGACGGCTTTATCAAGGAGAGATATTCTTCTTACGAAAGCGGTATCGGCGCAAAGATAAGAAGCGGTGATGCAACCCTTGAAGAACTTGCTTCATATGCTGAAAATATGGGCGCACCCGCACTCCCCGAAAGCGGCAGGCAGGAATACCTTGAGGGTGTTGTAAATACAATTTTGTTTTCATAAATTGAATCTTGACACATTACAAATCAAAAGGAGAAGCATTGCTTCTCCTTTTTCTTTTTTCTCTCCTCCTCACTCTTTCATTTCTCTCCGTCTACGGGGCACTGCTATCTTGCACATATATAATAGAACCTATATACAATATTGGAGTATACCTCTACAGCAAAAAGGACAGAGAATTTCTCTGTCCTTTCTGCTTATTTCTCATCAATCGGATCATTTTTGTTGTTTTTCAAATCCTCTTCACATGCTCTTTTGCCTTTTTCTGATGTCAAATAGTCAATGCATATTGGAAGAAGAACGCGGGCAAGGGAAGTGAGTTCTTGATCGGATAGTTTGAAATAGTCAGTCTTCATATTGGAGCATTCCTCCTTTCAGTAGTTACAAAACCATTATGATAGAGTGACATCAAATAATATGATCAACTTTTCAGAGAGGAAAGATAATGCTCCGCGACGATGCTCTCGCGGTTGTGCCCGAGGGCGCGGGAGGCGGCAAAGAGAGCTTTGCGGTCATAATACGTTCCTTTAAGCTCGTTTCTGCAATAGTAAACAGAAGACACGTCGCGAAAGCCAGATATCATTTTTCTTTTTCCGTCAATGGTGATATAGTAATCTTCATTGCCCTCAAATGCTCTTTTGCCGTTGATTGATACATAGGTTTTGACAACTCTGTTCTTGTGTATTATCAATCTTTCATTCTTGATATCCTTCTTGTGACGTTTGTGAAGGTTATATATGCGAGTAGCATATTCTCCGCGATAGGAGTGTATATCTGCGTTAACGCTTGGTTTGGGAAATACCTTATCCTCTCCCGCTTCATTACATAGCTTAAGTACAAGCTCTATTTCTTCTTTCTCTCCTACTACGGGTGAAACCCTCGGTCTGCCTCCCTTGGTGTTTCTTTGAATCTCTAAATAATATGCGTCTCCCTCTTTAATAAGGTCGGTTCCTCTTATCTGTGCAAGCTCGCTTCGTCTTAGTCCCGTACACTTGCAAAATGTTATGAGGTCGGCATTGTTTTTAGTGCTGAAGTGCTCGTCTCGTTTTACGGTGCGCCTGCTTCTTGTGATATTGCTTCTTTCCCTTTGTGGAGTGATGATATCAAAGTCGGTCGTACTGCAGGAGAAAAGCTTTGCAAGTGAGCAGAGCTGCAGCTTGACCGTATATGCCGATAGCCCCCTGTCTATATTGCTCTGTATCCAGCTTTCCGCATACGCACGGCACTCATCAAGCGTCCTTGGCTTATGACCTATACTTTCAAGCACGGGTTGCTCCTTGCACCACTTTACAAAGTAGCAGCAGTGCTTTAGGTAGCTCTTATACGTTGACCACGAATATATATGATCCGTATGCTCACCCATTCGTTTGGCATAATACTTACTTTCTCCTATCGCAAGCTTAGAATCAAGAGCTTCCTTAACTTGCTGAAGAAGAGACTTTTTTGGTTTACTGTGTCCCATATTTTTTCCTCCTTGGACTTTACAGTACTATTATGATAGAACATAAGCAAAAAAGATGAGAGGTAAAAAAGGGCGCAAAAAGGCGTGTCGATTTTTAACAAAATCGCCACACATAATATTTATTTTTATACGTTAAAGCTAAGCATCC
>CALGCW010000123.1 GCA_937884385.1 uncultured Clostridia bacterium
GCAGCTCTTGCTCTTATCGACTACGCTTACAGCGCAGAGGGACAGATCCTTATGTCCTACGGTCCTGATGAATTCATCGAGAAAAACGCTGACGGTTCGTACTTAACATTCAACTTCAACGGCAAGCAGATGCCCGTTATCGCTGACGCTACATTCGAAGAGCTTTGGGATAAGGCTGACGGTAACTATACGAACTATGCTCGTATGTACCTCGGTTCAACTCTCTCCTTCGTAAAGAGCCAGGCATTCGAATATCAGTGCACACACATTGTTGGTAAGGAAGGCGCAGGCAAGATCTCCAATGCGATCGCTCTTGGTCTTATCAAGCACCCCTTGCTTGAGGTTGACGATGAACATCCTTGGTACTCCATCGTTCCCACTTCTCTTCCTCAGACAGCAGTTGAGAACGAAGAGATCGGCAAGCTTACAAACCTTGCTTCCTCCGGTATGTTCTCATCCTCTAAGGATAAATACAACATCCTTGTTGACATCATCGCTAACGGCTTTGACGTTCTTGATGAACACTAATATCTGATCAACAATAAGGCAGGGGGGATTTCCCCCCTGCCACCCAAAAAATCAATTTCCCTTTTATCATCAGTCTTTTTCAGACAAAAATCTTTATGCCGTCGTTTTCTGACGGCGGAATGGAAGTTATTATGTATAAGTTACAAATGAAATTTCAGGGCATAATCACTTATCTCTGTCTCGCGGCTGCCGCACTTACCTTCATCTATTCTCTCGGCGTTTCAACTGACGCATACTTTCTCAGAACACTTGAGAGTCTTTCCGTAAGCATCCCCGGCTCTGAAATGTATTATGAGATGCAACCCTTTAATAAGGATTTCACCGCTTACAGCATCGGTCTTATCCTTTTAGCTGTTGCTTGTCTTGTAGCAAACAATCACAAGCGCAGAAAATATTACATTGCAAATTATTGTACGACTGTTATCAGCTCTATCGCAGATATTGCTCTCGCGATCTGGGCGATGATCAACGTATTTGATTATAAAGCTAAATTCCTCGCAGTAGATTATTCAAATCTTGAAGCTATAGGCAAAAGAAGACCGAACATTCTTATCAACCTCGGCGTTGACCCGAACAACGTTCACGGTCCTTACTCTACCTTCTGGTTTGATATTGCTGCTGTGGTCCTTTCCATCCTTACCATAGCTGCACTTCTCAATGTTGCAAATATGATATTCAAGATCATCGTTATGAAGAAAGAAAAAGAACTTTTAAAGGAAGGAGACGCACAATAATGAACAAGATCACAGATATCAAAAGCGATAGAATGAGATATACGCGTAATTCTATCTCCGCTACCTTTTCATACATAGCAATTCTTTTCAATGCTCTTTACTTCCTCAACATCTATCATTCCGACGTTGGCAAGTTCTATTATAAGATCGATATCGGTGCTTCCGTTGTCTATAATCTTCTCTTTATGCTCTTCGTCTTTCTCGCTTCAGAGGCGGTGAAGAAATATGATATGACATACTCCGTGGTGCTTATCGTTATAGGAGCAATGCAGATTGTAAGAATTTTCGGAATTCCCCTCGATGCTTTCACATCCACCATTGAAGTAAAAAGAGATGAGGTTCAGGTTATGGAGCTTGATCAGTTCATCACTTGTATCATTTTCCTCGCCGTTTCAGCAGGTTTTGCAATTGCCGCAGGAGTTATAGGTGTGCGCAAGACGAAAAAGCTCAGAAATTACGAAAAATCTTTGATTACAGAATAAATAAGAAAGGCCTTGACTGTTTATGGCTTCATTAGTACTTAATAATATCAACAAAATATACGATAACAACGTTCAGGCAGTCTTTGATTTCAATCTTGAAGTCAAGGACGGTGAGTTTATCGTTCTTGTCGGTCCTTCCGGCTGCGGTAAATCCACTACCCTGCGTATGATCGCAGGTCTTGAAGACATCACCTCCGGTACTCTTATTATCGACGGCAACGACGTCACAAGACTCCCCGCAAAGGATAGAGATATAGCTATGGTCTTCCAGAACTATGCCCTCTATGCCCATATGACCGTCTATGAAAATATGGCGTTCTCCCTCACACTACGTAAGGAAGACCCCAATATCATTCACCAGAAGGTACTTGCTGCCGCAGAGATACTCGGTCTTACAGATCAGCTCAACAAAAAGCCTCGTCAGCTCTCGGGCGGTCAGCGACAGAGAGTTGCAATGGGACGTGCTATCGTTCGTACACCCAAGGTGTTCCTTTTTGACGAGCCCCTTTCTAACCTTGACGCAAAGCTCAGAGGCGCAACACGCCGCGAGATACTTCTCCTTCATAAGAGACTTGGCACCACGATGCTCTACGTCACTCACGACCAGACCGAGGCGCTTACACTTGCAGACAGGATAGTTTGTATGTCTATGGGATACGTTCAGCAGGTAGGCACTCCCCTTGAGCTTTACGATACTCCTGCAAATATATTCGTTGCAAGCTTTATCGGTCTTCCTCCAATGAATTTCTTTGAAGGCAAGATCGAGGGCGGTCGTTTTGTTTGTCCCTCCTTCTCTGCTCCTCTTGACGAAGGACAGAAGGCTCTTCTTGCTTCATATAAGGGAAAAGAGATAATTCTCGGCGTTCGCCCCGAGAATATCGTTCAGGATGATAACGGATATATCGAATTTGAAGTTCTCCTCAACGAGAACCTTGGTCAGACTACTCTCGTTCACGGCAATGCAAATCACCACAAGGTCACTGCAAAATTCCGTGAATGGTGCTCATATAAGAAGGGCGACAAGGTAAAGGCTTCCTTCAACCGTGTTCACTTCTTTGATAAAGAGACCACAAATGCTATCAGATGAGGACAGAATTATGATCAAAAAAGTATTTTCAAGTATCAAATCAAAAATTAAAGAAACGGTCAGAAAATTTCTTGTATTCCTCAAGAGAAATCCTCAATCCGTTCCACTTGTAGCATTGGCAGCAGCTTTCGTTTATTATTCATTCAATCTTACCTACATATCCGATACTACTGCACTTATCAATCTCCCCCATATGGGTCTTTCCTCATTCGCTACTATGCTGTTCTCCATCCTCTCGTTCGTTTGTATGCTGAACGCATTTCCTAAGCGTCAGAGACCTAACTTCTTTATGCTCGCACTTCTCGGCGTTATGGCTGTTATTATAGTTTTCTGCGACGTTTACTACTTCTCTATGATCCAGAAATCGACCATTGAGATCACTTCGCAGAGATACTTCGTTCCCATTGCAAAGGAAGTTGTATCCAACCATATCATCCTTATGACCGTTATGGTAGCTTTGACTGCTCTTGAACCTCTCATTGCAAAACTGTTCAGGAAGATCAACACCTCCATCGACGTTGAGTATACTGAGGATATCGGTGATATCGATCTTTCCGACGAGGAGTAATCATTAATGCCCGACAACAAGAAAAAATCTTCTAAAACCGACAATTACAACCTCAAATCCGATGCAGTCAACCGCTTAGCAAATGCGGATAAGCTGCACATACCCGAGGATATGAAGCACAAGGATCCCGCCAAGAAATACAGAAGCGGGTTCCTTGACAAGATCCCACCCATCGTTAAGACAGTTTTTATTAAATTCTGGTTTTACGGCGCGGTATGCTTCTTTATATTTTGGGGTCTTGCCATTCAGGATTCCCTTGATGCGCTCGTAATAATGTCAGTCGTTCTCGGTCTTGTCAGCGATATATTCATTGACAATATTTTGAGATTTATTGAGACAGTACCGGACGAAAACGCAAGGTGGATGATGTTCCCGAAAAAGAGATATTGGACTTTTATCGCCAACCTCATTTACGCCTTCCCCGTATTCTTCTGCGTGCGCTGCATTTATTTGCTCATCAATACGCTTGGCACAGGCTTCGGCTTCTATTTGGGCGTTGAACCCATAATGTTCGGTATTTTTTACGTTTTGGTCGATCTTTTATTCGTAGGAATGAAAAATCTCTTCCTCACGATCATAAATGATGCCAAAAAGAAAGTAAACGATAAATAACTATGCTTAAAACACTCTATATCTCCTCAAGCTCCGCTTGCTTTGAATGGAAAAATGAAAACCCTTACTACGCGGAGTCTGAGTATACTATCTATTTGAATGAAAAGGAAGCTCTTACGTCAAACACTAACGTATTTTCCCTTTTCGGACTCGAGCCCGACACTGAATACAAGCTTAAAAGCTCTACCGGTGCGGGAACGGTCACATTCAGAACCGAAAAAAACACCTTTACGGTAAACGTAAAGGACTTTGGAGCTATCGGTGACGGAATTACCGACGATAGCATTGCTATCCAGACCGCCATCAACTGCTTGCCATGCGGTGCAAAGCTCGTCTTCCCTTCGGGAACGTATCTCACCGCCCCACTTTGCCTTAAGAGCCACATTACTCTTGAGCTGTGCGAGGGTGCGACCCTTCTCGGTCACACCGACCCATCACACTACCCCGTGATCCCCGGTCATGTAATCGACAGCATTACGGGAGAGGACGTTGAGTGCGGAACCTGGGAGGGCAATTCCGTTCCGATGCATCAGGCACTTATTTTTGCCGAGCACGCAAAGGATATCACCATAATCGGCCCCGGAACTGTTGACGGCAATGCTCAGAACTCTACCTGGTGGCAAAACCCCAAGGCAGAGATAGGTCGTCCGCGTCTTCTCTTCTTCAACAGATGCGACGGTGTCAGAATTCACGGTATTACCGCGCAAAATTCCGCATCCTGGCAGCTCCACCCTTATTATTCAAAGAACATTGATTTTCTTGATATATCTATATTTGCGCCTGCGGATAGCCCCAACACGGATGCTATCGACCCCGAAGCTTGCGACGTTGTAAATATCATAGGATGTAAATTCAGCGTCGGAGATGACTGTATCGCAATAAAATCTTCAAAAATAGATATGGCAAGAAAATATAAAACACCTGCCAACAGACACACGATCAGAAACTGCCTTATGCAGTTCGGTCACGGTGCAGTCACGCTTGGTAGCGAGATGAGTGGCGGTGTGACTAATCTCACGGTAAACAAATGCGTATTTCGCCGTACCGACCGCGGTCTTCGTATCAAGACACGCCGCGGACGCGGTAAGGACGCGATCATTGACGGAGTTTTGTTTGAAAACATCAAAATGGAAGGCGTTATCACGCCAATAGCGATCAATATGTGGTATAATTGCTGCGATCCCGACCGCTTCTCTGAGTACGTTTGGTCAAGAGATGCCCTTCCCGTTGATGACAGGACCCCATATCTTGGAGAATTTACGTTCAGAAATATGATCTGTATAGACTGCGAGGCTGCCGCTTGCTATTGCGACGGCTTGCCCGAAATGCCCATCAAATCCATTACCTTTGACAATATTCATTTCAGCTTCAAGGCTGATGCAAAGCCATTCGTTCCTATTATGAAGAACTTTGCAGAGCCTGTTTGCAAAATGGGAATGTATTTTGACAATGTGGAGGCGCTCACCTTAAAGCGAGTCACACTTGAAGGTGTGGATGGCGAAGATATCATTGCCGATCATATCGGAACTATTACAAAATAAAACGAAAGGATGCTCCTATGTACGAAAAAATCGATGCATATATTGAAAAATTGCTTAATTGTTCAACTCCCGATGCACCTATTTGGAATATTGAGAGCATCAGACAAGGTAAAGCACCGCATTGGAACTATATTGACGGTTGTATGATTACTTCCCTTCTTGAGATTGGGAGGATCACGGGCGACCCGAAGTACTTTGACTTTGCGGAGAGATTTATTGATTATTATGTCTTTGACGACGGAACTATTCGCGGATATAATATCGAAAAGTACAATCTTGACGATCTCAACGAGGGCAGAGTGCTTTTCGAGCTTTACGAGAGGACCGGCAAAGAAAAATACCGCCTCGCAATAGAGCATCAGGCACTTCAGCTTAAGGGTCAGCCGAGAACCTGCACGGGAAACTTTTGGCATAAGCTTATTTATCCCAATCAGATCTGGCTTGACGGACTCTATATGGCGCAGGTGTTCAGCACCAAGTATCAAAAATATAAGGGGCAGAAGGATTATTCCGACATTCTGATGCAGATAAAGAACGTCAGAAGATATATGTTTGATGAGGGCGCGGGTCTTTACTATCACGGACTTGATTGCTCAAAGAGTATCTTCTGGGCGGACGCAGAAACGGGTCTTTCCAAAAACTTCTGGCTGCGCGCGATAGGCTGGTACACCGTTGCAATGATTGATATTATTGAAATAATCGACGATGAAGCGGCACGCGGCGAGATCGCGGGCATCTTCAGCGAGCTGATGCACTCAATTATAAATTACTGCGATGGCGAAAGTAAGATGTACTATCAGGTGGTCAACCTTGGTGAGCGCAAGGGCAACTATCTTGAGACAAGCGGCTCTTCGATGCTTGCTTACGCAATGCTCAAGGGTGCAAGGCTCGGTGTCCTTCCCTCTGAGTTTGCCATTTACGGCAGGGAAACCTTTGACGGTATATGCTCAAAATACCTTCAGATCAAGGAAGACGGCGATCTTAACCTTGGGGGCATTTGTCTCGTTGCGGGACTTGGCCCCGAAAATAACACCCGCAGAGACGGAAGCTTTGAGTATTATATCTCAGAGCCCGTGGTCGAAAATGACGCCAAGGGCGTTGCACCCTTCATTCTCTGCTATACTGAAATCTTAAGAAACATATAAGGAAAAACAAAGTGAAATTAATGGTTCGCGCGCACGATCTCGGTGTCAAGGGCGCAGATAAAATTAACGAGAGGCTTTGCGAGCTCTCGCTTGACGGTGTTCAGCTCGTCGTTTACAAATCCATAAACGGTATTGCTTATACGCCGGGTGCTGTCTCCGCTCAGCTGGCTAAAAATATTTCATCGCGTATCAAGGAGAACAGCAAGGATATTGCACTCATCGGCGCGTATTTCAACCCCGTCCATCCCAATACCGCGAAGATCGAAAACGGTATTGCGGTCTTCAAGGACTATCTTTCGGTCGCAAAGGAGCTTGGTTGTGACTTCGTAGGAAGCGAGACGGGCTCGTATAACGGAGATCCGTGGATATATCACCCAATGAATCATTCGGATGAAGCTCTTGACAGAGTTGTGGCAACCTTTTCCGAGCTTGCAGACTATGCCGCACAAAACGGTGTCAATATTGCAATGGAGGGAGCATTCGGTCACGTTTGCCACACTCCCGAACGCCTTTATGAGGCAGTCGAGAGGATAGGACGCTCCAATATTCGCTTTATATTCGACCTTTATAACTATCTTGATATTTCAAACGTGGATATTGCGTATGAAATATTGCACAGAGGCTTGGATGTGCTCGGCAATAGAATTCTTCTCTTCCATATCAAGGATTTCGTTATCGCCGACGGCAAATTGAAGCAATGCGGTGTTGGAAAAGGCATTCTTGATTTTGACAGGATACTCAGCGCGATATATAGCCACAACAAAAACGCAATACTGGTATTGGAAGGAACCGTCGGAGACGATCTTCCCTTCGCGGTCTCCTATTTAAAAGATAAAATCAACAAATTAGAAAATGACGCAAGCGTCAATTAGTAAAGGAGTCTTATGGCATACTTATCTCTTAAAGACATTAACAAAATTTATCCCAACGGCTTCCACGCCGTTCATAATTTCAACCTTGAGATCGAGCAGGGTGAGTTCATCATCTTCGTCGGTCCCTCCGGTTGCGGTAAATCAACAACATTGCGTATGATCGCAGGTCTTGAGGATATCAGTAAGGGTGAATTTTATATAGACGGAAAGTACGCAAATGAAATGCGCCCCCGTGAGCGCGGAGTTGCAATGGTATTCCAGAGCTATGCTCTTTATCCCCATCTTTCCGTATACGATAATCTTGCGTTCGGTCTTTCCCTTCAGGGTATTGATGAAAACGTGATCGAGGAGAGAGTTTTGGCTACCGCAAAGATCCTTGGTCTTACCGACTATCTTGACAGAAAGCCGAGAGCTCTTTCGGGTGGACAGAGACAGAGAGTTGCCGTTGGACGTGCCATTATCCGCAAGGTGGGCATATTCCTTATGGACGAGCCCCTTTCCAACCTTGACGCAAAGCAGCGCGTGACTATGCGTTCGGAGATCACCGATATTCACAGAAAGGTCGGTTCTACAACTATTTACGTAACTCACGACCAGACCGAGGCTATGACGATGGCTGACAGGATCGTTGTTATGAAGGACGGCTATATTCAGCAGATAGGCTCTCCCTACGAGCTTTACTTCAAGCCCGTCAACCAATTCGTTGCAGGCTTTATTGGTGAACCGCCCATGAACTTCGTAAGATCCGTTGTAAACGGCGGCTGTGTTGAAATCGCAGGCAGCACACACGATCTTTCCTGCGTTATCGGAGCCGATATAAAGAAGTACGAGGGCAAGGAGATCGTATTCGGCTTCCGTCCCGAAGGTATTTCCCTTTCCGATCTTGATAATTCCTTCAAGCTCTCCGCAAATGTTGAACTTACAGAGCTTCTTGGTGACAACACAAACGTTTACGTTGATATGAACGGAGATAAGGTAATACTCAAGGTAGATCCGCACGATACACCCGCTATGGATAGTGAGATCAGCTACTGTATCCCATACAAAAACGTATATCTTTTTGATAGCGAAACTGAAGAGGTTATTAATAAATATTGATTTTTACAAAAATAAAAGGGGACTTTGAAAGTCCCCTTCTTTATTGTTGTTATTAGAAGTTGAAGTATCTGAGTGCGTTATGATAGCAGATGCCGGAAACGATCTCTGTAAGTCTATCCAAATCCGCAGGATATTCTCCCTCCTCGACCCATTTGCCGATGAGGTTGCAAAGTATCCTTCTGAAGTACTCGTGTCGAGGATAGGAAACAAAGGAACGGCTATCGGTAAGCATACCGACAAATCTTGCAAGCATACCAAGGTTAGCAAGCGCCTGCATCTGCGCTTCCATACCGTCTCTCTGATCGTTGAACCACCAGCCGGAGCCGAACTGGATCTTACCTGCAACGGGTGCCTTCTGGAAGTTGCCGAGCATCGTGCCGAGAACGTAATTGTCCTTGGGATTGAGTGTATAAAGGATGGTCTTTGGAAGAACGTCTCTATATTCAAGGCTATCCATAAACTTGGAAAGGTTCTCTGCTATGCAAAGGTCGTTGATAGAGTCAAAGCCAACGTCTGCACCAAGCTTTTCATACATCCTTCTGTTGTTATTACGAAGCGCGCCGATGTGGAGCTGCATTGCCCAACCGAGTCTTGTGTATTCCTCAGCGCAAACCGTAAGCATCGCTGTCTTGAACGCGTCGATCTCCTCGTTAGTTAGTTCTCCGCCTGCCATTCTCTTGTTGAACGCCGCTTCAGCGTCGCCTTCACCGTAAGGAACGTATTCAAGCGCGTGGTCGGAAAGACGGCAGCCGTGATCGTGGAAATACTGAATTCTTGCTCTCATCCAAGCTTCAAGCTCAGAATAAGTCTTAACACCCGTCTGCTCTATATAAGGAACAAAGGTCTCTTTTCCGATCTCAACAGCCTTATCGGGACGGAATGTGGGCAAGATCTTTGTTGAAAAGTCCTTAAGCTGCTCGTGATATTCAAGCGTATCAAGGGGATCGTCGGTCGTACAAATGATCGCAACGTTTGAACGCTTGATAAGATTCTGCGCACGGTATTCTTCCTTTGCAAGACATTCGTTTACTCTGTTCCAGATCCTCTCGCAGCTCTCTTCGTTGAGAGTTTCGTCGATATCAAAATATCTCTTAAGCTCGAGATGCGTCCAATGATAAAGAGGGTTGCCGATAAGATAAGGAAGCGTTCTTGCAAAAGCCTTGAACTTTTCATATTCGTCAGCGCCACCCGTTATATACTCCTCATCAACACCGTTCGTTCTCATCTGACGCCACTTGTAGTGGTCACCGCCGAGGAAGAGATCAAATGCATTTCTGAACTGATAGTTCTCTGCTATCATCTTGGGAGAAAGATGGCAGTGATAGTCAATAATGGGAAGATCCTTTACAGCCGCATAAAGCTTTCTTGCTGTTTCGGTTTTAAGCATAAAATTATCGTTAATAAAACTCATAACGTCACACCGTCCTTAAATATTGAAATTTCTCTGTATGAGTGAAGCTCATTTTTAGTCTGCTCACCCTCAGCTACTCTTATTATATAGTCAAAAAGCTCGTTTGTCAAGGGATTACCCGTAAGCGTGGGAGAAGCATCAAAATCTATCCAATTTGATTTTCTTTGTGCAAGCGAGTGATTTGTCGCGATCTTAACTGTAGGAACCGGTCCTCCAACGGGAGTTCCGCGTCCTGTTGTGAAAAGAATCATATGCACGCCTGCCGCAGTAAGATTTGTAATAGCAACTATATCGTTTCCGGGGCCGTTAAGAAGCGAAAGACCGTTTTTAGAGATCACGTCGCCGTAATCAAGCACGTCTACGACCTTGGAAAGTCCGCCCTTTTGAATACAACCAAGGCTCTTTTCCTCAAGAGTGCTTATACCGCCCTTCTTATTTCCGGGAGAAGGATTTTCGTATATCACTTGGTTATGTCTCGTGTAGTAATCCTTGAAATCATTGATAAGCTTAACGCATTTATCAAATATCTCCTCATTCTCCGCGCGCGCCATCAAAAGATGCTCCGCACCGAACATTTCAGGCACTTCGGTAAGAACACAGCTTCCGCCGTGAGCGATCACTTTGTCAGAAAGGCGTCCAACGAGAGGATTTGCAGTTATACCGCTGTAGCCGTCGCTACCGCCGCACTTAAGACCTATTTTGAGCTTACTTACAGGCACGGGCTGGCGCTCAAAGGTCGCCGCATAATCCTGAAGCTCGCGAACGAGGCGTACTCCTTCAGCAACGTCATCGTCAAAGTCTTGTGCATTGAGGAACTTAACGCGCTTTTCATCAGTATCGCCGAGTACCTTTTTAAATACGTCGATATTGTTATTCTCACAGCCGAGTCCGAGAACGAGTACACCGCCCGCATTGGGATGGTTCACAAGACCGCGAAGGACGAGCTGTGTTGTGGTCTGATCGTCACCGAGCTGTGAGCATCCAAAGGGGTGCGGAAAATGAAGTGCGCCCGTTTCCTTTGCTATCTGCTCTGCAACCTTATTCACACAGCCAACCGTCACAACGATCCAAACGTCATTTCTTATACCTACGTCTCCGTTTTCACGAACGTAGCCCATAAACGTGCGGCTCTTATCCTCTTGCCCGATATCGTAGAAGTGTGGCTCGTACTTATATTCAAGATTGCCCGAAAGGTTCGTCTTGATATTGTGATTATGCACGTGCTCACCCTTTTTGATGTCAACAACGGAGTGTCCGATGGGATTGCCGTATTTTATTATATTTTCACCCGCCTTGATGTCACGGAGCGCATATTTGTGTCCGTCATCAAGGTTGATATCAACGTTGTCAAGCTTATTAATCAACATTTTTTATCTCCTCTGAAAGGAAGGAAAGATCCTGTCCCCAAAGTGCTTCATTGGCAAGTATCTCATCTACACTGTGCTCTCTCATAAACACAACGACCTCAGGCGCGTCCTGGGGCATATCGGTCTTGTAGAACTCGATAAGCTTTGCAAAAGCAAATATAAGTGTCTTAGGCATCTTGCCGTATCTCTTTATGTATTCAAGAATTGAAGGAAGAACTCTTACCTTGAATTTGCTTACAGAATTAAGAGAGATCGCGGAAAGATAGTGCTT
Organism: uncultured Clostridia bacterium; assembly: GCA_937884385.1. GTDB lineage: Bacteria > Bacillota > Clostridia > Oscillospirales > CAG-272 > RGIG4608. The sequence continues at coordinate 11,717 of CALGCW010000123.1, forward strand.
GATATAGGGGTTGCCAAATCTTTCAACAACGCTGTTAGCATATGCGATAAGCTCATCGTGAGGAAGATCGAGCGTCGGGCAGATCTCATCAAAAACGCACCTTCTGAGGTGGGCACACATTCTTTCGTCGTCGATGCAGCTCTTTACTGTGTCAAATCCCTCAAGCATCGCGTAAGGAACGAGAGACGTGTGCGCACCGTTAAGGATACGTACCTTTCTCGTTCTGTACATTTCGAGCTTATCGGGTGTGACGATAACGTTAAGACCTGCGGATGCGAAAGGAAGCTCACTTTCAAGGTCATAATCAGTTTCAATTACCCAAAGATGGAAGAATTCACTCGTGTTGAGCATATTGTCCACATAACCAAGTCCAAGATCCTCACCTCTGGGGAATCCCGTATTGATCCTGTCAACAAGCGTGTTCGTGAACACGTTTTCTTTCTCTACCCAAGCCTTAAAGTCTTCTCCAAGCTTCCAAAGGTCAGCATACTGAAGGATGCATTTTTTAAGATTGTCGCCGTTTCTGTCAATAAGTTCACAAGGAAGGAAGATAAATCCTCGAAGTCCGAGGTCATATCTTCTCTTAAGAAGCAGCGTCACCTTTGCAGGAAAGCTCTTCGGGGGTGTATCAGTGATCTTGTCATCAGCGGAAAAAACTATGCCCGACTCTGTGGTGTTTGAGACCACGAAACGAAAATCGGGATTTTCCGCAAGAGCAAGATATGCATCAAAATCATCATATGGCTTTACACAGCGGGATATAACGTCGACCACCGTCTTATCAACGCCCTCAACACCGCGGATTACGTGCGTGTACACGCAATTCTGGGCAGAAAGAAGGTCGCACATTCCCTGTTCTATGGGCTGAACCACAACTACGTTACCGTTAAAATCGGAGCTCTCATTGACCTTTTGAAGCATCCAATCCACAAATCCGCGAAGAAATCCGCCTTCGCCGAACTGAATAACTCTTTCAGGTCTGCTTACTTTTTTAAAATCCATAATAGAATCCTCCTGTAATTAGACAGTAATAAATATCAAAAAAATCTTGTTGGCGGATAAATAGATAAACACCGCCATATTTATTTTATACCTATATTAAAATATCCGCCTTAAAATATTTGCATATTTTGCTAAACTATCTTGATTTTTTTGATATTATGTGCTACAATGATTTCACTGCTTTTATTCGAGGTGGACTATGAGCACAAAATTATTACCAAATATAGATGATTTTTATTTTCATCACGTTGAGAACAGGACCTGCTCCAATTCAACTCAACACTATCATTCCGGATTTGAAATATACTATATGAAGGAGGGCAAGTGCCATTACTTCATCGATGATATATCCTACGATATCGTCTCCGGTGACGTTATCCTCATCCCTGCCAACACCCTGCATGGCACTACTTACGGATCCAAGCCCTGCACAAGGCTGCTTATCAACGTTCAGGATAGCTTTGTATCAAAGGAAATACTTGCCCGCGCTTCTGCACTCAACCATCAATACCGAAACAAATCAACGCTTTCACAGGTCGATGACATTTTTTCTCATATCGAGCAAGAATATACAAAGGGTGATTCCCTTTCCGCGGAGGCTCTCAGATGCTACACCGAGGCGCTTTTCATTCTTATGATACGAAACCAAAGCGAGAAGGTCAATAACGAGAGAAATACCATAGTCGGTGCCGCGATCAAATACATACAGGAAAACTATATGTCTACCATCAGACTTGCAGATGTGGCAAAGCTCCTCTCCGTCAGCGAGGAGCACCTGTCAAGAACATTCAAAAAGGAGACTACCTTTGGCTTTAACGAATACGTGACGCTCATCCGCCTTCAAAAGGCAGAGCATATGCTCAAAAACGAACCGAGCCGCGCTATAACCGAGGTAGCCTATGCCTGCGGCTTTAACGATAGCAACTATTTCTCATATAAATTCAAGAAAGCCTTTGGAAAAACGCCTACAGAGGTGCGCGACGGAAGTCTCATCCCCGTTGCTCCAAACGGACCGAATCATACAAACTAAAGAAAGCTAAGGAAATAATATGTCAGATATAATTTTTGCGATCAACGCGGTTCTGCCCATAATTTTAATGATAGTAGTGGGCTATTTTCTCAAAAAAATAGGGTTGTTGCAGGAAGACACCGCAAAAAAACTCAATACGCTCGTTTTCAGGGTCTTCTTGCCCGTTATGCTCTTTTTGAATGTTTATAAAATAAACAATCTCGCGGATATAGACTTCACCTTCGTTTTTTATGCGGTGGGAATAACCGTACTTCTGTTTTTGATCGGCGTTCCCGTGATGCACGTGCTATTTAAGGACAACAAGCAAAGAAGCGTTATGCTTCAAGGAATTTTCCGCGCAAATTATGCACTCGTGGGAATTCCTCTTGCAGAGTCGCTTTTTGGTGCGGAAGGAAGTATTATGGCTTCCCTTCTTTCGGCGTTCGTTGTTCCCGTGTTTAATATTCTTGCGGTTATCTGCCTCACGATCTATTCTGCAGGAGACAAAAAGCCTAGCATCTCGGGAGTTTTTAAGGGTATTGCCAAAAACCCCCTCATTCAGGGCATCGCCTGCGGTCTCGTTGCTCTCTTTATCCGCCATATATTCGTAATGTCGGATATCAGCTTCAGACTTTCGGATCTTACCCCCATATACAAGGTGCTTAATAATCTTTCTTCCATCGCGACACCACTCTCGCTTCTTGTGCTTGGAGCAAGATTTGAGCTCTCTGCCATTCCCACCTTGAAAAAGCAGATCATTCTTGCCACCATCAATAGAGTAATTATCGTTCCGATCATAGGTATCTCCATCGCGGTAATGATGGACCGTTTCAGCGGCGCACAGTTTGCAAGCTTCGTTGCCTGCTTCTGTACCCCCGTCGCGGTCTCAAGCGTGCCTATGTCACAGGAGATGGGCGCTGATGCGGACCTTATGGGTCAGATCGTTGTTTGGACTACGGTCTTCTCTGCCTTCAGCATCTTTATCGCGTCTTACGTATTAAGGGTTTTGGGCATTTTTTAGAGATAAAAAAGGGACTTTTTGATAAAGTCCTTTTTTTGTTTGAATTTTTAATGAACAAGCATTGTGCAAAATATCAAAAAATGCCCTCATCTTTTTGTGATAATGTTAGAAAATGCGGTTTTTGGTTTATTTTTAATAAAAACCACTTATATTTTCTTGCTTTTTATATTCAATTGTGATAAAATATGGATAATGGAATAATATTATTTAATATTTCAAATTCAACAATAAATTATGGAGGAACTCTATGAAAACAAAGCTCAAAACCAAGCTTATGTCATTGTTGCTTGCAGTGCTTTTGCTGCTCCCCACAATGATGCCCGTAATCGGTATCTTTGCAGAAGAAGATATCACCACTTACGTGCTTGAAGCTAATGAATTGTCGACCTTCGCACCCGGAAAGCCGGACGGAACCACTGAGGTGGCAGGTACGGACAGATTCTTTACCTTGCACTACAGTGCCAAATCAAAAGTAGACACAAGTAAAAACAAGGTGTGGGACGATGGTTACGGCAACCCCGATCCCGAAGTATCTGTACACAGAATCAACCTTCAGGGCAAAATGTCCGTAGGCGAGGTTATCAAAAACTGCATTTCCTTTAAGACTCAGGGTGCAGCAACCGTCAAGATCTGGTGGGTATGCGGCGGTGACGGACGTGAATTCGGTATTGCCGATGCTGAAGGCACCGTAATCACCCAAACGAATGATTCACCCACAAACGGAACGCTCTATATTTCCGAAATGTCCATCTCCTCCGAGGGTCAATACTACCTCGGCGGCTTGGAAGGTAATAACTACATCTTCAAGGTCGAAGTAACTACAAAAACACTTGATAAGGGTCCCCGTGCAGATTGGTCCACGGTCGAAGCTCCCACTATCTCCTCCGTAACTACAAACGCAGCAGGTAAGGTAGAGGTCAATGCAAACGGATTTGTAGATCATCACGGTGCTGACTACCTTGAATTCCGCCTTCTCGACAAGGACGGCAAGGTCATCTCTTACGTAAGATCCAATTCCGCGGAAACACAGCACGCAAGAACCTTCTCTCCCTATGAATCGGGCGATTATTCCGTTCAGGTAGCGCTCGTTCGCGAAGGCGAAATGGAAAAGGCTTCCGAAGTGCTTCCCTACAGCTTTGTTCTTCCTCTTGGTACTCCCTATATCACTAACGTTAACAACCTCGGCGGCGGAAGCGTCCACATCGTTTGGAACCCCGTTCTTGAGGCAGAGACGTACGAAATAACGGTAAACGACGGTGAACCCTTTACAACAGAAGCACGCGATCTTACGCTTGAAGGTCTTTCATTGGGCGAAAACACTATCCAGATCACCGCTATCCGCGGTTCTGAAAGCGTTGCCGCAAACCCCAAAACGTTTACTGTCACCGAAGCAGCACAGATAGGCTGGAACTATACACTTTACGGTCCCGGTGCAAAGCCCGCTAACAACTCTTGCACAGTAAACAAAGACGGAACCGTCACTATAAAATCCGAGAATAACGGCGGTAAGCTTCAGCCTCAGTCCTATAACGGTCTTGGCTTCTACTACACCGCAGTTCCCTCAGACGTTAACTTTACCTTCCGCGGAACTATCCACGTTGACAGCTGGGTATTCACTAACGGACAGGAAGGCTTTGGTCTTATGGTATCCGACCACGTTCCCTCATTCGATTACGATTCGAGTGAGACGTTCCTTACCAACTCCTATCAGGCAGTATCCACCAAGATCGAGTATAAGTATCTCGTTGACGAAGAGGGCAACTATTATATGAATACCACCGCTTCTCCCGTAGGTACAAAGTACACGATGAAGCTCGGTATAGGCACCATCTCCAAAACAGGCGTTACACCCGACGCGCTCAATAAGCAGGCTCTTCTCGGTGATAACGAGCAGATCATCTTCGGCGGTAATGGCTATCTTAAGACTGTACTTCAGTCCTTTGAAAGAAGCGCAGGCTTCTGCAATCTTGATGCCGGCACATACAACATAATCGGCAACTGGCAGGGTGATACTCCCGAAGGAACACTCGATGAGGAATATATCATCACCGATATCACCTTTGAGATCACAAAGAACAACACAGGCTACTTTATTACATACTTCGGCCGTGAGGGCGAGGTATTGCTCAAGAACTATTACGACTGTGAAGAAGGAAAGGATTACACAGATTACGAAAATGTATCCGACTACGATCCCCTCGCACAGTTCGACAGTGACTATGTATATATCGGTATGTTCGCTGCTCGCTATGCAACAGTCACCTTCTCCGACTTTACTCTTACTCTCAGAGACAAGGAAGAAGACCCGGAGCCCGAAGAAAGACCTATCGAATACATCACTCCCACTATCACAGTTACTTCCTCCAACAACATCTCCACACCCAACTACGAGCTTGTTGCAGACTCCAATGTGGACGGTTGGATCGAGGTCAAGGTTAACAACAGAGTTATCCTCGAAAATCAGCCCATTAGGAAATATGAGCGCTTCACAAAGATTTTTGACCTTAGTGAAATCATCTCTCTCGGTGAAAACGCTATTATCGTAAGCTTCAAGGCAGATCCCGACCAGGAGCTTGAGCAGTTCACAAAGCTCGAAAAATTGGATGCAGAGGCGTACGAAGACGTACTCACCTACTTCAAGGGCTCATATCATACTAAAACCATCTACGTTTCTCCCACGGGTGTTTATAACGGCAACGGCACAAGAGAGCATCCATACGACCTCTATACTGCTGTAAACTGCGTTATCCCCGGTCAGACCATCGTTCTTATGGAGGGTACTTACATCCTTAAGCAGGGCCTCAGAATTCAAAGAGGTATGAACGGTACGCAGGAAAATCCCATCCGCTTGATCGCTGACCCCGAGGCAGAAACAAGACCCGTGCTCGACTTTAATAACGAAGGCACCGGTATTACACACGGAGGCAACTGGTGGTACTTCTACGGCTTTGACGTGACCAACACAAGCGTTCAGCTTGCATCCAAGGGCTTCCAGATCTCCGGTAATAACAACGTAGTTGAAAACGTTCACGCATATAAGAACGGTAATACAGGTATTCAGATCAGCCGTTATCACACCGCTGATATGTATAAGGAGCAGTGGCCTGCTAACAACCTCATCCTCAACTGTGAGTCCTGGGGCAACGCAGACCAGGGAGGCGAGGACGCAGACGGCTTCGCAGCTAAGCTCACTATCGGTGAAGGCAACGTATTCGACGGATGCGTAGCCCACCACAATGCCGATGACGGTTGGGACCTCTTTGCTAAGGTGGCAACAGGTCCTATCGGATCAGTAACCATCAAAAACTGTGTCGCATACTCCAACGGCTACCGTCTTGACGGCGGCAAGGAAGGTAACGGTAACGGCTTCAAGCTTGGCGGCGACAATCTTAAGGGCGCACATAAGCTTATTAACTGTGTAGCCTTCTATAACAAGCAGAAGGGTATCGACTCCAACTCCTGCCCCGATATCTATGTTGAAAACTGCATAAGCTATAACAACGGTTCTTATAACGTAGCTTTCTACACAAAGAATCAGTCAACAGACTTCACAGGCAAGGGCATTATCTCCTTCAAGGATGAAAACGTAGTTAACGTTCATCCCGGAAGCGACGATAAATTCCTCTATCCGAAGGGTGTTAAGGTCGGCGACGAGCTCAAGCCCTACGGAACACAGACCGAAAGCAAGATCTATAACGACTCCTGCTACTATATGTACACAGACGACTTCAAGTCCGTGAACACAAGCGGCGTTGAGATCACCGCTGATATGTTCAAGTCACTTGAATTCACAGGATACACGAGAAATGAAGACGGCTCCATCAACCTTAACGGATTCCTTGAGCTCAACTCCAACGCTCCCTCTAATGCGGGCGCAGATCTCAGCAAGTTCACCGCTATGACTCCCCCCGAGCTTGTTCCCGACCTTGAGCACAATCTCGGTGATTGGACAAGTGATGACCCATACGTTCACTGGATCGAATGTGAGTGCGGATTCAAGGCTAACCTTGGTGAGCACGAGTTTGAATACGTGATCGACAAAGAGCCCACTGCAACGACTCCCGGATACAAGCACAACGAGTGTAAGATCTGTGGCCTCAAGAAGGCACAGATCGAGATCCCCGCACTTGGCGGCGCTGCTTGCGACGAGCACGTTGACAGAAATACCGATGGCTTCTGCGATATTTGTGACGAAGAAGTTGAGATTCCCGAGGATCCTCAACCCGGCGAACCCGGAGAATCTACTCCTCCGAGCATCTTTGAAGACTTTGCAGGCTTCTGGGCTTGGCTCTGGAACGAGATTGTAAAATTCTTCGCTTCCCTTTTTGCATAATTAACAAATAAAAATTCCCCCGAGAGTTAATTCTCTCGGGGGTTTCATATTTGTTTTATATTCCGTATTTTTCAATTATAAAGTCCATATCCTTATCGCCTCTACCGGATAGATTGATAAGCACGGATCCTTTATCCATAGTTTTAGCAAGACGAATACCGTATGCTACTGCATGTGCACTTTCAATGGCTGGGATTATTCCTTCAAGCCTTGCAAGGGTATAGAATGCATCAACGGTCTCCTCATCGTTTACAACGTCATACTTAACTCTTCCAATATCGCGAAGAAATGCGTGCTCAGGCCCTGAAGATGGATAATCCAGACCGCTTGCGATGGAATATACAGGCGCAGGATCACCAAATTCGTCTTTGAGCATAATGCTGTTAAAACCATGCATTATTCCCTCTTCGCCATACTGAAGACTTGCGGCGTGATTGCCAAATCCACTTCCTCTTCCAAGAGGCTCGACACCGTAAATATCAACGGGATCATTCAAAAATCCCGAGAACATACCTATCGAATTTGAACCGCCGCCAACACAAGCAACTACTGCATCGGGAAGCTCGCCTGTCATGGCAACAAACTGTTCCCTTGCCTCAATTCCGACTACACTTTGAAAATCTCTAACCATCATTGGGAACGGATGAGGTCCAACAACCGAGCCAATGCAATATATTGCGTCCTTATACTCTCGTGCATATGCCTCAAAGGCTGCATCTACGGCTTCTTTCAGTGTTGCATCACCGTGTGTCACCTCAATAACATTTGCACCGAGAATTCTCATTCTGGCTACGTTAGGCGCTTGTTTTTCAATATCAACTGAACCCATGTATATATCGCATTCAAGTCCAAAGTATGCAGCTGCAGTAGCAAGTGCTACTCCATGAGATCCGGCACCGGTTTCTGCGATAACTTTCTTTTTCCCCATATAGCTTGCAAGAAGTGCTTCCCCCATACAATGATTTATTTTATGTGCACCTGTGTGATTTAAATCTTCTCTTTTGACATAGAGCTGCACACCCGTACCAATACTGTTTGATAATCTTTCCAAATGCGAAATCGGTGTTGGTCTACCTTGAAAATCCCGTCTTATACGTCGAAGCTCGCCAATAAATCTGGCAGACTTACAAATCGTATGATAAGCCGCATCTATTTCCGCCATTGCAGCCTTGAGCTCGTCGGAAATATATGCACCGCCATATCTGCCGAAATATCCCTCACGGTTAGGGTAATTTTTGAAATAAGTTTCAAAATCTATATTATTGTATTTCATAGTTTTCTCCTAATAAAGCGATTTTAAACATTATATCACTAATATCTTCCTATGTCAATGGCAATAGCGCATTGTTTATGTATTATTTAAAAAAGCGCACCCTTGGGGTGCGCTTTGATTTATTATCCGGGCTGCTTGCCGAAGTATGCTTGGATACCGCCGTCAACGTAAAGGATCTGTCCGTTTACGAAATCGGATGCGCTTGAAGCGAGGAATACAGCAGGTCCTGCAAGGTCCTCGGGATCGCCCCAACGTCCTGCGGGAGTCTTTGTGTCGGTAATGAAGCTATCAAACGGATGCTTGCTTCCGTCTGCCTGTGGCTCACGGAGAGGCGCTGTCTGAGGTGTAGCAATGTATCCGGGACCGATACCGTTGCACTGAATATTGTACATACCGTACTCGGATGCAATGTTTCTTGTAAGCATCTTAAGACCACCCTTTGCAGAAGCGTAAGCGGAGACTGTTTCACGTCCGAATTCGCTCATCATAGAGCAGATATTGATTATTTTACCTCTTCTCTGCTTGATCATTGAAGGAAGAACTGCCTTGGAAACGATGAAGGGCGCGTTGAGGTCAACGTCGATTACCTGGCGAAACTCGCTTGCCTTCATTTCGATCATGGGAATTCTCTTAATGATACCCGCGTTGTTAACAAGAATATCAATAACGCCTACCTCTTTTTCGATCTGTGCTACCATTGCCTGAACTGCATCTTCGTCGGTAACATCGCAAACGTATCCCTTTGCATCGATACCGTCTGCCGCGTATGAAGCAAGACCTCTGTCAACAAACTCCTGTTTGATATCGTTGAATACGATCTTTGCGCCTGCTGCGTGAAGTCCCTTTGCGATTGCATAGCCAATGCCGTAGGAAGCGCCCGTTATAAGGGCAACCTTGCCCTCAAGAGAAAAATTCATTTTGCTCATAGCTATAATCTCCTTTATTATCTAAGATCCTTTGTGAGAATGTGGTCCATATCAGTAAACTCCTGATTTTCGCCGCACATTGCCCAAATGAAGGAATAGTTTCTTGTACCAACACCGCTGTGGATAGACCAAGAGGGTGAAATAACCGCTTCTTCATTGTGCATAATAATATGTCTTGTTTCGTTCGGCTCACCCATCATATGGAATACTGCATCGTTCTCGTCCATATCAAGATAGAAGTATACCTCCATTCTTCTTGCGTGTGTGTGCGAGGGCATCGTGTTCCAGTTTGAGCCTACCTCAAGCTGGGTAAGTCCCATAGAAAGCTGACAGGACTGCATTACCTCGGGGTGAATGTACTGATTGATAACTCTCTTATTGCAATCCTCAAGAGAACCGCAAGGTACTTTTCTTGCCTTTGTGATGTCTATCTTTCTGATAGGATATTCCGTGTGTGCAGGGCAGCTCGTCGCATAGAATTTTGCGGGAGAAGCGGGGTCAACGGAACGGAAAACGATATCCTTGTGACCGCGACCGACGTATATACCGTCTCTGGGATTCATCTCATATACATCACCGTCGATAACTATCTCGCCCTTACCGCCGATATTGATGCATCCAAGCTCTCTGCGCTGAAGGAAATATTCAGCAGCAAGCTCCTTGCCTGCTTCAAGCGAAAGCTCCGCATCCACGGGATAGATTCCGAGAACGATTATTCTGTCAATGTGGCTATATACCATCTTAACGACGTCCTTTGTGAAAAGACCCGAAATATGGAATTCCTCTCTAAGTCTGTCAGTAGTATAATATTTAACGTCTTTTGCATTAGCAGCATCTCTTACTTCCATAACTTTACTCCTTTGTAAAATCAAAATTTTGTCATTTTAAAGATACCATATTTCACAGAATAAATCAAGTGTTTTTGCCAATTTGTTTATATTTTGTATATATTATACAAACAATATATAGTTCACGTAAATTTGAGCGAATTATTTTCAAAAAACTATAGAAATATTGATACTTTTGTGTTATAATGATTATAATTAGGTTAATTATACCTTTCAATAATTTTATTTGGATTTGGAGGGCTTATGGCTCATTACATAGAAAGCATACAAAGATATACCTTGCCTCTTGTCGTTCTTAACGGCACGGTCGCATTCCCCGCGATAAGTGTCAACTTTGAACTATCTGACAAGGCAAACATTGCGGCTGTTGAAGCGGCAAACAACATTAATTCGTTTATTTTCATAGTTTCAAAAAAAGAGATCTCAAACGATCCCATCAGCTTTGATAAAATATTCAACATAGGAACTGTAGCAAAGATAAAGCAGACCATCAAAACAAACGACGGCAAGCTCAGGGTCGTTGCCGAGGGATTTGCCCGCGGAAGCGCAGAGGGCTATAACAGCTTTGCGAATTACAGAATAGCAAATGTCATCTGCAAAAAGATCAGCGCAGAGGATACGGATACCGTCAAAACCGAAGCACTTATGCGCAAGGCTATTGCCGCGGTCGAAAAAATGGCGTCTTACCTCCCTGCCCCCTCAAAGGATATTATATCTGCACTTAAAGGAATAAAGGATGCAGGCGCGCTTGCAGACTTTATCGCATCAAATATACTTGTAAGACACACGGATAAGCAAAAGATACTCGCTTGCGAGGACCCACATCTCAGGCTTGAAATGCTTCTGCCCATTATTGCAGAGGAAAGCGAGCTTCTCGAGTGCGAAAAGAGCATCCACCAGCAAGTCAGAGCACGCCTTAACAGAAATCAGCGTGACTTCTATCTTCGTGAGCAGATGCGTGTTATCAAGGAGGAGCTTGGTGAGACCAATGACGGCGACGAATATTACGACCGCATAATTGACGCACACCTTCCCGAGGACGTCACTCAGAAGCTTCTTAAGGACGCTGAACGCACATCCCGTCTTCCCTTCGGCTCTGCAGAGCTCTCGGTCATGAGGACCTATTTTGATACGGTCCTTGATATTCCGTGGAACGTATCAAGTAAGGACAGGACCGATGTGAGCGCGGCTTCAAAGATACTTGAAAGAGATCACGACGGACTTGAGGACGTCAAAAAAAGGATACTTGAATTCATCGCGGTCAAGGAACTAAATCCCGACCTTAAAAATCAGATAATATGTCTTGTCGGACCTCCCGGTGTCGGCAAGACCTCCATTGCTTCGTCAATCGCAACGGCTCTAAAGCGCAAATACGTTCGCGTAAGCCTTGGCGGCGTGCGTGACGAAGCGGATATACGCGGTCACAGAAAGACCTACGTGGGTGCAATGCCCGGCAGAATAATCAATGCTCTGATTCAGGCAAAGGTCAATAATCCCCTTATGCTGCTTGACGAGATCGATAAGCTCACGCGTGACGCGCACGGCGACCCCACAAGCGCACTGCTTGAGGTGCTTGACAGCGAGCAGAACAAGAGCTTCCGCGACCATTTCGTTGAGCTGCCCTTCGACCTTTCAAATTGCTTCTTTATCGCAACGGCGAACACACTCGATACCATTCCCCGTCCCCTTATCGACAGAATGGAAATAATCGAGATCAAGACCTATACCAAGCGCGAAAAGATGAGCATTGCAAAGAATCATCTTATCTCAAAGCAGCTCAAGCGCCACGGGCTCAGCAAAAAAACACTCAAGATAGCTGACAGCGCCATCGAAGAGATGATAGACTTTTACACAAGAGAAGCGGGTGTCCGTAATCTTGAAAGAACCATCGCTTCCCTTTGCAGAAAAGCGGCTCACAAGCTGCTTTCCGACAACGTTAAGAGCGTCAGCGTGAATGCAGGTAATCTCTCTTCCTTCCTTGGAGAAAGAAAGTACCTTCCCGAGACCGTAAGCGAATACAACGAGGTAGGAGTTGTCAACGGCCTCGCATATACGGAGCTTGGCGGTGATATGCTTAAGCTTGAGTGCGCAATACTTGAAGGCAGCGGAAAGGTAGAGCTTACAGGCTCTCTTGGCGACGTAATGAAGGAATCCGCGCATATCGCAATAAGCTACGTTCGCTCCATCGCACAAAAATATGACATCGACGTCAATTTCTATAAAAACAAGGATATCCACATCCACGCACCCGAGGGTGCCGTTCCCAAGGACGGTCCAAGTGCAGGTGTAACGATGGTGACAGCGCTTGTAAGCGCTCTTGCGGATATTCCCGTTCGCCGCGACGTTGCTATGACGGGTGAGATCACTCTCCGCGGTAAGGTACTCCCTATCGGCGGTCTTAAGGAAAAAACGATGGCGGCGTATAACGCAGGTGTCAAGACCGTGCTTATTCCCTTTGACAATCTTAAGGATCTTAACGATATCGACCCGCTTGCGCGCGATAATCTCAAGTTTATACCCTGCAGGACTCTCTCCGACGTGCTCGATAATGCTCTGATAGACAGAGGATCCATATCAATTTTTGAAAACGCGATCCCCCACGTTGCAGAAACGGGCACAGTTAACGTTAATTCAACCGTTTACAGAAAGTAGGACAGCTATGGCAGTAAATATTCAAAATACGAGCCTGCGTATCAGCGCAGGTCTTGCAAAGCAATTTCCGACCGACCCTATAAAGCAGGTAGCTTTCTCAGGGCGTTCAAACGTCGGAAAAAGCTCCCTTATAAATACCGTTCTCGGAAGAAAAAGCCTTGCACGCGTTTCTTCTATACCCGGAAAGACTATTACTATCAACTTTTATGACGTTGACAAGAAGCTTTTTCTCGTTGACCTTCCAGGCTACGGCTATGCGAAGCGCCAGCTTGAAAATAAGCAGGCTTGGTCAAGTCTTACCGACGGATATTTTACGCAGAACAAAAATATAGACCTTCTCTCACTCGTCATTCAGCTCGTTGACTGCAAGGTCGGCATAACGAACGACGATGCTATGATGATATCATTCCTCAACGAGATGGAGATACCCTATATCATCGTTGCCACAAAGGTCGACAAGCTCAACAAAACTGACAGAACGAAGCAGCTTGAGAAGATATCCTCAGACGAGCTTCTTGCCCCCAACACACTTGTAATTCCATTTTCATCCCACACGGGCGAAGGAAAAACGGAGCTCTGGAAGGAAATAATGAAACACACCGGTCTTTGATCGGTCACCCGGAGGCTATTATGTTTGGAAATATACTCAATGAATTGCCTATAATTCTCCTTGGACTGCCCGCAATATTACTGTCCTTATCAGTACACGAGGCATCCCACGGCTACGCCGCATACAAACTCGGCGACGATACAGCCAAAAATCTCGGAAGACTCACACTTAATCCAATTAAGCATATAAATCCGTTTGGATTTATTGCTATGCTCTTTTTCAGAATAGGATGGGCAAATCCCGTCCCCATCAACGCAAGGAATTTCAGAAAGCCAAGACGCGATATGGCGATAACCGCCGCGGCAGGGCCTCTCTCAAATCTCTGCCTTGCAGTGGTATTTACCGTTCTGCTCAGACTTGTGATGATACCTCTTGAGTCAATCGCAGAAGGCAGATACTTTCTTGATGCAACTAAATACTCGTATTATCTTGATCCATCGGTCAGCGATAATACTGCGTTTACGTTTTTGTCCATTATCGCCGTTATGCTTTACATAGGCATAGGATTGAATCTCAACCTTATGTTTTTCAACCTTATCCCCCTTCCCCCGCTTGACGGCTCAAGAATTGCATATATCTTCTTACCCACAGACGTCTATTTTAAGATAATGAGATACGAAAGATATATTATGATAGCATTTATCGTTCTTCTTGCAACCGGTATTATTTCAGTACCCCTCGGCTTATTGACGGGCGGTATCACAGACCTTCTCTACCTTATCACGGGTATGCCCGAGGATCTGCTTACTATCGTATACAGCAATATTCTCAACAATCTCCCCGCATTCACTTTATAAATTCAGGAGTTTTCTAAATGGAAAGCATTACTTACAGACTCGATCAGTTTGAAGGTCCTTTAGACCTTTTGCTGACTCTGATCCACAAGAACAAAGTTAATATTGAGGATATCCCCATCGCGCTCATATGCGATCAGTATATGCAATACATCACAGATGCGCAGAATATGGACCTTGAGATCGCCAGCGAGTTTATAGTAATGGCAAGCGATCTGATGCTTATAAAGAGCAAGATGCTTCTTCCCCGTGAAAAAGAGGAAGAGGAAGACCCGAGAAAGACCCTTACCGATGCCCTTCTTCGCTATCAGCAGGCTAAGGACGCAAGTGCAAAGATGCATCCGCTGTATGCAATGTTTTCAGGCAGACAGATAAAGGATACGGATGAGATAAGTATCGACCGCAGCTTTGTCGACGATCAGGACGTCGAGGTCCTATATCGAGCTATGCGACGCATCGTTGACTTCAACGATGCCCTTGACAAGGCACAAAAAACTGCATTTACGCCAATGATCGCAAAGCCGATAGTTCCCGTCGAGCACAAGATTCTCGGCATTATGAAGCGCCTTACGACCTCAAGATATCAAACCCTTGAGGATTTTATCAGCGACAGCGTTTCCCTGCCCGATATGATCGCAATATTTATCGGTGTGCTTGAGCTTGTCAAGACAAAGAGGATCATTCTTGTAGAAAATGACGAGACCGAGGATAACTACGGAATATCGACCGTATTCACATTAAATGAAAACTACGTGCCCGAGGAAGAGACCGAGGGCGACGGTGATAAGGAGAGCTTATGACAGAAGATATCAAAACAAATGAAAATCCGCGTGTGAACAATCCCGGTGCCGCTATCGAGGCTATAATGTTCGCGGCAGGCTATCCTATGAGATACGAAAAGCTTGCAGCAACGCTTGAAATAAGCATAAGCGACGTAAAAAGATACGTGTCGGAGCTTGCTGAAAAATACGCATCCGACGATTACGGAATTATGATACTTATGTTTCCCGAGACCTGCCAATTCTGCACTAAGGAACGCTATAGCGAGCCGATAAAGACCGCGCTTGGCATCAAACGAGGAGGGAATCTCTCCAATTCGTCAATGGAGGTCCTTGCGATCGTAGCATATAATCAGCCCGTAACGAGAAGCTTCGTTGACCTTGTGCGCGGAGTTGACTCAAGCTATGCAATGAGCTCCCTTGTTGACAAGGCGCTTATTGAAACCTGCGGAAGGCTCGACGCGCCCGGCAGACCTATGCTCTACGCAACGACGGACAAGTTCTTGCGCGTATTCGGTCTCAATTCAATAAACGATCTCCCCGAGGTAGAGCTCCTTCGCGCAAGTGACGAGCAAATGGAAATAATGACCCCCGAAGAGGAAGAGATCGAAGAATAATTTTTATGTTCAAAAAGAAAGGAGTGAGCGATTATGACTGCAATATACATAGTACTGTGCATAATTGCAGGTATAGTGTTGCTTCTTTCGATCCCCGTCGGGATAAATATTGTCTTTGAGGATGAGCTGTGCGTATATTTACGCATCCTGTTTTTTAAGATAAGGCTTTACCCTTCAAAAAATAAAAAATTCAATTCCAAAAGGCACGATAAAAAGAAGAAAAAGAAGGAAAATGCACCCAAGACCGTTCTCAAGGAACGCGATGAACTAAAGAAAAAGCCGTCAATAGTGGAAAGCATCAGCACTGTAACGGAGATAATAAAAACCTTTTTCAAGCATTTTTCAAAGCATCTTCACGTCAAGCTCACCAAGATCCATATCAAGGTCGGCTCTCCCGATGCGGCTCAAACCGCCATTCTCTACGGAGCGATCTCGGGTGCTGTATCTTGCCTTGTCGAGCTTATCGATGAAATTACGAATCTCTCAAGGTTATCTTCGTCATCCATCACAGTTGAGCCAGACTTTTTAGCGGATAAGACACAGGCTCGCATCAATATTTCCCTGTACATCAACTCGTTCGGCGCGATCATAGTGATCCTCAGAACGCTTATCAAATATTTTATTCTGAAAAACAAAAACTCTAACAATAAATAACCGAAAGGAAATCAGATTATGGCAAACGAAAACAGATTTGATACTATGTTCAAGACGTCCTTTGACAATATCAAGAGTATGCTTGATTCCAACACGGTAGTTGGCAATCCCATTGAGCTCTCAAACGGTACGACTATCATCCCCATCTCCAAGCTTTCAGTAGGCTTTGCCACAGGTGGCGTAGACACGGGCAGTGCCGCGCAGAAATCCCCAAAATTCGGAGGAGGCGGCGGAAGCGGTATGTCCGTAACGCCCGTTGGATTTCTTGTAATCAACAAGGATGGAAGGACTGATTTCGTTAACGTCGAAGGCAAGAGTGCTCCCGACCCCGTTGAGCAGGCGTGTGACCTTCTTGACCGTTCACCCGAGATAATCCAGAAGATAAAGAACATCTTTGACAGCAAGAGCGATAAGCCCGAAGAGGTCGTTGTTGAAGATATAGAATAAGTAATATAAATTCACCTCGGTTAATATATTTTACTAATATTTCCGAGGTGGGTTTTTATGAAAAAAGTATTACAGATCACATCATTCATACTCATATTTGCCGTTTTTCTTAACTCAATTTTCATCTTAGCACAAAACGAAGATGAAAAGGCAAAGCTGACTCACATCTCAGCGGAAAGCTCGTGCCTTATAGATGCGCAAAGCAAAAAGCTGCTCTACTCCAAAAACGAGAGCAAGCCAATGCCTATGGCGTCCACGACAAAGATAATGACGGCTATATTGGCTCTTGAATCGGGCATCCCACTTGATACACCAGTAAGTGTACCAAAGGAAGCTGTGGGAGTCGAAGGCTCGTCTATATATTTGAACGTCGGTGAAAAAATAAGCTTCGGTGGCTTGATATATGCTCTGCTTCTCTCCTCTGCAAACGATGCCGCAATTGCAATAGCACAAACCGTAGCAGGTGATACGGATAGCTTTGTAGGGCTGATGAACGAAAAGGCGGGCGCGCTGGGGCTTACGAACACTCATTTCACCAATCCCCACGGCCTTTACGATAAAGAGCATTATACTACTGCGTATGAGCTTGCCCTGATAATGGCTTATGCTATGAAAAACGACAAATTCGCAAGGATCACAGCCACGAAAAGAACGGTATTGCCGCGCGAGGACGATGGGGTAAGAGTCCTTGTCAATCACAATAAGCTCCTTAAGGAGAACGGCGATATTATCGGCGGCAAAACGGGCTTTACAAAGAAAAGCGGACGATGTCTTGTCACCTGTGCGGAAAATAACGGGTTGCGACTAATTTGTGTGACGCTCAATGCTCCCGATGATTGGAACGATCACAAAAAGCTTTATGATTTTGCTTTTGCAAGCTACCAAAGCGTCGCTTTTGAGCCTCTCACGGTGCAAATACCCGTGATATCCGGCAAAACAGATGTAATAACGGTGCGCTCCCTTCCCTTGGATCCGCTGATAGCATCAAAAAGCGAAGGAGAGGTCGAAGTGGTGATCGAAGCTCCGAGATTCGTGTTTGCACAAGTCAAAAAAGGCGAGCAGCTTGGCAGAGTCCTGTATATTCTGAACGGGAGGGTCATCTCCGCATCACCCCTTGTTGCAGTCGACTCCGCAGAAAAAATAAAATACGGCTTTGACCTGTTTGAATGGTTGAGGCAACTCTTTAAAATATAAGGATAACCAATATGGAAAAAATCAGACTTCAAAAATTCTTTACCGATTGCGGCGTACTTTCGCGTCGCGCGGCAGAGGAAGAAATAAAGGCAGGACGAGTAAAGATAAACGGCACCGTTGCCTCGTTGGGAGATAAGGTGGACCCGGAGACAGACGTCGTTGAATATAAGGGCAAAAGACTTGAGGGACGTAAGAGCGAAAAGTACGTCTACATCCTTCTCAACAAGCCCTGCGGTATCGTCACGAGCGCAAAGGACGAAAAAGGCAGACCCTGCGTCACCGATATCGTCAAATGCGGAACTCGCGTGTATCCCGTGGGCAGACTTGACCTTAATTCACAGGGCCTTATTCTGATGACGAACGATGGCGAGCTTACCAATAAGCTTACCCATCCGCGCCACGAAATACCCAAAATTTACGAAGTAAGCGTCGTGGGCAAGGTAACCACAGAGCAATTGACTTTTCTCAATTCTTCTATGACCGTCGACGGCTATATCCTCCTCCCCGTCAAGACCGAATTCGTTTCAAAAAACGATAAATATACCTTGCTTCGTATGACACTTTATGAGGGCAGAAACAGACAGATACGCAAAATGTGCGAGCAGGTCGGTCTTAAGGTAGCAAAGCTTGAAAGAGTAGCCATAGGCTCTATCACTCTCGGCAACCTCGCACCCGGAAAATGGAGATATCTTACCGAGAATGAAATAAATATGCTAAAAAAATAACGGGATCGCTCCCGTTATTTTTTTATTTTGTTATTCCGTTTGAGCAATATACCTTGTAATCGCCGCATCTATAGTTCCAAGATGGATCTTTAGCAATTGTTACCCACTCAGCAACGGTTCCTTCATAATTAATAGCAGTCAATAATCTGCACTCCGTAAATGCGGAGGGTCGAATAGTAGTCACAGATTTTGGAATATTAACTATTTCAAGATACTGTGCATAAATAAATGCACCCTTACCTATGATCTTAACGTGCGAGGGGATCGAAAACTCTTTCTCTGGCTTTCCAAGAGCGTATTGGATAAGAAGCTCACCATTTTTGCTATAAAGATTTCCGTCTATTGAGCAATAAGCAGGGTTATCTGCGCTGACCTCAATATTCTGAACGTTAAGTGCTCCCGTAAGCGAATACATTCCCATATTTCTCAATGTAGAGGGCAATGAAAGCTTTTCAAGGGAATAGCAGGCATCGAAAGCATAATTACCTAATTCCGTCACGCCCTCGGGAATTATAAGCTCCCGAAGAGCAATGCAACCCACAAATGAGTAATCATTGATCTTAGTTATTCCTGTTGGCAAGATAAGCTCCTCTATTCTTTGACAATTATCAAAAGCGCTTGCGCCTATGCTTGTAACACTGTTCGGAATAACTATACTGCCACTAAGATTAAAGCAGTATTGGAAAGCACTTTTCCCAATGGACTCCAAGTTTTTAGGCAATGTTATCTTCTTAAGAGATTTACAGTTTCTGAATAAACACGGTTCTATGCTCTTTATACCGTCTGGCAATTCTATTTTTTGAAGTCTATAACAGCTTTCAAAAGTATTACTGCCAATAGCTTTTACTGATTTGGGAACCTCAATATTCACCAAATATTCGCATCCATAAAACACGACGTCTGATATCTCTTCAAGGCATTCCGGCATGTCAACGGTATGAAGTGCCGTACAGCCTTTAAAGGTTCTGGATTCGAGCTTCTTAATACTTTTGTTTCCCCAAGGAAAACGAACAACTCTTAGCTCTTTGCAATCAAAAAATGCTTCGTACCCGATCTCCTCAAGTGTTTTAGGCAAAGCAATACTTGTAATATTTGATTTTGAAAATGCCTTTGGTGCGATCGCAGTTACCGTATAGCCGTCAATGGTGCCAGGAATATCCACATCGGTCCTGACGTATTCGCCTATACCTGTGATGGTTATGGATCTTCCATCATCATTTATTTTATACTCTAGCTTCGATGCTTCCGCATTTGTATTACAGGAAACAAGTAATATTGAAATTATACCAATGAGCAAGATTGTAGATAACAGATGCTTTTTCATACACTTCTCCTTTAATGGTTATTTACCCGCAACATTCTCTTCTCCCAAAAGAGACTTGAGCTGTGCTAAGGTATATTCCGTCACGTCCATACATAGACCTGACGTTTTATACTGTTTGGTACTTGAATCATAGAATATTACGGGCACATCCCCCTCAAATATCTCTACGATATTCTTTGCCTTTAAGAATGCCTCGCATCCGAGATCGGGCACTCTCAGATAAAGCTTGCTTATACTTGCAGATCTTGAACCAAATGAAGTTGCGCTCGGCACCTTTTTTTCCGAAGAGGATTGGATCTCAATCTTATTGCGTGCAAAAGCCTCGTTTTTTTGGAGCTGCTCCATTTTTGAAACGATGAATCTCGCGTCCTCATCGTCACGCCTTTGAACCGTGCCGACAATTAAGACGGCATTATCCTCTCTTATGATGTCGGAAACTCTTGCAAAGGTCTTTGCAAATGCAATGCACTCTATCTCACCGTATCGGTCCACGAGGGTGAAAAACGCCATTTTTTCACCCGAGCGAGTGACCTTGAGCGTGACGTCACCAATAACGCCGACTATGGTCTTAAAGGTTCTTTGCTCTGTGTCCTCTACGGTTGGCAGACTAACTATCTGTATATGGTCGACATTTTCGATATGATCCCTGTAAGAGTCAAGAGGATGACCCGAAAAATAGAGTCCCGTTGCCTCCTTCTCCTGTGCGAGCTTCATCGAAAGCGAAAGCTCGTCAATATCAGGATACTTGAATTCAAGACCGGAGTCAAGCCCCATAGACATCGAAAAGAAGTCAAGCTGACCCGCAAGGTTCTGTCCCCTCTTGCTTGTAGCTCCGTCAATTATCGTTTCATAGCTTGCAAGAAGCTGACTTCTCCTTTTTCCGAGCCTGTCCATAGCACCCGACTTTATAAGAGACTCGACCTGTCTCTTGTTCATATCATATTCGCTCATTCTGTCAACAAAATCGTCAAATGAGGAAAACGGTCTTCTCTTTCTTTCACGAATTGCGTTAGCAACAAAGCTCTCTCCCACGTTTTTGATAGCAAGAAGACCGAAGCGGATGTTGTTCTCACTGACGTGGAAATACATTTCGCTCTTGTTGATATCCGGCGGAAGCACTCCTATGCCCAACTTCGCGCAATCCGATATATACTCCGCTATCTTCGGCATATTGCCAAGCACACTAGTCAGCAGGGCTGCAAAGTATTCCTTGGGGTAGTGCGTCTTAAGATATGCGGTCCTATATGAAATAATTGAATAAGCCGCCGCGTGGCTCTTGTTGAATGCGTAATTTGCAAAGCTGATCATATCGTCGAACAGCTTTTCCGCACTCATAAGATCGACTCCTCGCTCCCTCGCGCCTTCAAGGAATGCCCCTCTCTCCGCTTCAAGGACGTCGTGCTTTTTCTTTGACATCGCACGGCGCACTATATCCGCGTGTCCAAAGGAATATCCGGCGACTCTGCGGAATATGCTCATGACCTGCTCCTGATAAACAACGACACCCGAGGTCGATCGAAGTATATCCTCAAGCATCGGCAACGGATATTCTATTCTATCGGGATTGTCCCTACATTCCAGATAATGAGGTATGGAATCCATAGGTCCCGGACGGTATAGGGATATGGCTATTATAATATCTTCAAGATCTCGCGGCTTCATCTGAGAAAGGAACTGCCGCATTCCCGCGCTTTCAAGCTGGAAGATACCCTCCGTCATACCCGTCGATATAAGATCATAGGTTTCTTTATCGTCAAGCGGTATTTTTTCAATATCAAAGCTCGGTATGCTTTCCTTTATCTGCATAGCCGCATCGTTTATTATCGTCAGATACCTTAGCGCAAGAAAGTCGAATTTAAGAAGTCCAAGTCCTGCCACGGCATCCATATCGTACTGAGTGATCGGCACACCGTTGCTCAAAGCGATCGGAACATACTCTGACAAGGGTCTGTCCGTAATAACTATTCCCGCCGCGTGTATGGATACGTTTCTCGGCATACCCTCAAGCGCCATTGCCGTATCGATAAGTGTCCTGTTTTCGTCACTTTCGTCATATTTTTCTTTGAAATCGGGGTCAAGGAGCGAATCCTCAAGCGTTATTCCAAAAACACGGGGTATCTTCGTTGCGACTGCATCTACCTCGGAATAGCTCATACCCATTGCCCGTCCCGTATCTCTTATGGCGGCCTTTGCAGCAAGCGTTCCGAAGGTCGCAATCTGCGATACGTGATCAGATCCGTATTTTTCCTTTACGTATTCAATGACCTCATCGCGTCGGTTATAGCAAAAGTCCATATCTATATCAGGCATACTGACGCGCTCGGGATTTAAAAATCTTTCAAACAAAAGATCAAATACTATCGGGTCTATATCTGTAATATACAGCAGATATGCCACAAGGCTTCCTGCACCGGAGCCACGTCCCGGTCCTACGGGAATACCCCTTGAGCGCGCAAAAGCAACGTAGTCCCAAACGATGAGGAAATAGTCGGAATAACCCATATTTCCAATAACCGAAAGCTCATAATCTATTCTCTGCAAATATTCTTCTTTTGTATGCTCCCCGTAAGAAACAGTTCCGTTAGCTTCCCTTTTTGCAAGTCCTTCAAGCACAAGTGCCCTAAGATATTCGGAAGCCTCCTTGCCGTTTGGCACAGGATATTTTGGCAATACTACTCCGGTGTCCTCAATCTCAAAATTGCACCTTTCTGCTATCTTCACCGTGTTCTCTATCGCACCCTCATATTTTGAAAAGAGAAGCTTCATCTCATCGGAATCCTTATAGTAGAATTCATCCGTTTCAAATCCCATAGGTCTGCCGTCGGTAATAACCCTGTTCATCTGAATACACATAAGTATTGCCTGCGTATCTGCATCGCGGCGGCGAAGATAGTGGCAATCGTTCGTAGCAACAAGGGGCAGATCGCACTCCTTTGCGAGACGAACGAGCTCGGGAAGTATCTGCTTTTGCTCCTCTATACCGTGGTTCTGTATCTCAATATAGAAATTGTCCTTGCCAAAAATATCCGCATATTCAAGTGCCGCTTCCCTTGCCATATCATAGTCACCAGCAGTAAGCATTCTTGAGACCCTTCCCGCAAGGCAGGCAGACAAAGCAATAAGACCCTCGTGATATCTGCGAAGAAGCTCAATGTCTACTCTCGGCTTTGAGTAAAAGCCCTCCGTATATGAAGCAGATACCATTTTAAGAAGATTTTTGTATCCAATTTCATTTTCGCACAAAAGCACGAGATGATATGGCTGACCGTTGCCGCTTGATTTATCAAATCTTGATTTTGGAGCAACGTAAACCTCGCATCCAACTATTCCCTTAATGCCCTCTTTTTTGCAAGCGGTAAGAAAAGCGGGTACGCCATAAAGAACGCCGTGGTCAGTAAGAGCTACTGCGGTGTGTCCGCATTCCTTTGCCCTTTTCGGTATGTCCTTTATTCGGCACGCACCGTCAAGCAGGCTATATTCACTGTGCAGATGCAGATGTACGAATTCACCCATAGCGTTCTCCTTTCTTTATCTCTACTTGTTCGTTATGTTTTCTGCTATTTTTAATATTCTTGTAAACCGATTGTTAAGCGCGGACTTCGTCAAGGGCGGCTCAAGCATTGCTGCAAGCTCTGAAAGAGTAGCCTCGTGATTTTCAAGTCGCAGGTCGATTATTCTCTGCAGCTCGTCAGAAAGCTCGTCATATGCTCCCGACGATTTTATAATTTCAATTGCCTTTAGCTGCTTTTGAGCCGTTTGAACTGCTCGCTCAATATTATATGCCTCACAATTTGCCGCGCGTATCGCGTCGCTTGAAAACGCTCTCTCAATACCGAGATTTACTACCTTATATATCGCGCTCACGGAATGTATAAGCTTCAAGCTATCCTCTATCTTATCGGCACTCTTATAATATATTCCGATGGCCTTGCCCCTTTTGAGGGTCTTGGGCTCTATCTTAAGTGCGGTAAGAAACTTGATCAACAGCTCTGCCCTTTCAACGTGAACTATGCGGTATTCAAGATGGTTATTTCCCGGGGAAACGGTAAGAGTTCCCCTTGCAAGGAACACTCCGCGCATAAAATTCATTTTACATGTCTCACATTTTATGCCTATATACTCTCCGAAATTAGCGCCTTCAGCAGAAAGCGCCACCACCTTTGGCGCCATAGCCTTGGCGTCAAAGCTGACACGGTAATACCTTCTGCCCGATTTGCTGATCTGTATCACGGTCGAGTCCTTGGCAAACTGCCTCTTGAACAAAAGGCAATAAAACTGAGCGAAATCCTCGTTCGGCGTATCAATGCTTATAGTATTGCCCTCAACGTCCGCGTCGAAGAGTATGCCGTAGGCAAGCGCACGTCGACAGCAGGTCTTATTCGGTATTTCCTTTGTAAATTCCATTTTCACAGTCTCGGAAAACGTCATTTCATCCTCCAATATCAGATAAATTCGACCTCACACTCAAGCAGGATGCCAAATTTATCGTTTACTTCATTTTTTACATGTTCAATAAGATTTTTTATGTCAGAAGCAGTTGCCGAGTCGCGGTTGATGATAAATCCCGCGTGCTTTTCGCTCACCTGCGCTCCGCCGATTGAAAAACCCTTAAGACCTGCATCCTCAATAAGCTTGCCCGCAAAATGTCCCTCGGGACGCTTAAAGGTAGAGCCCGCACTCGGATATTCAAGCGGTTGCTTTGACCGGCGGGACGCCTTCATCTCATCCATTTTTGCTCTTATCGCAGAAGAGTCTCCCCTTTGAAGCTTGAAAAAGGCTCCAAGCACTATAAGGTCCTTGTTATCCTGAAGGATGCTGTGCCTGTATGAAAAATCGCAATCGGCATTTTCAAGGCAAACTATCTTACCGCTTCGCTTATCGTAGCATTCGCAAGCAGTAAGCACTTGACAAATCTCACCGCCGTAAGCACCTGCATTCATATATACACCGCCGCCGACGCTGCCGGGAATACCGTGTGCAAATTCAAGTCCCGAAAGACCGTTTCTTTCCGCAGAAATAGCAAGATTGAACATCGATGTCCCCGCCCCCGCGGCAATAAGATCATTGTCTACCACTATCTTATCAAGATTAGAAAGAACGACGGCAACACCGCTGTAGCCATTGTCGTCTATGATAATATTAGAGCCTCTGCCCAGCAGTTTATGCTCTATCTTCTCGTTTGTAAGATGCTCAAATAGCACCCTTACCTGCTCATAATCCTTGGGTCTTATTACGAGCCTAACCTCGCCCCCGACACGAAACGAGCAAAGGCGCGAGCCCAATACGTTTTCTTCAAAAGGAATACCCTTTGAATTCAAAAATCCAATCAATTCCTTCAAAATAAAAGACCTCAATCCTCAAGAATTTTTAGTATACCGTCAAAATCGTTTACAGTATATGTGATATTCCAACCATCGGGCGCACTTTTCCTGCTCGGGTTATACCACACGCAGTCTATACCTGCGTTAAGTGCACCCTTGATATCGCTTGAAAGCGAATCACCTATGACGAGAGCGCGATCACGGTCATAGCCGACAATACTACTCTCAACAGCGCTGAAAAACTCTCTGCTCGGCTTCTCCGCACCTATAACCTCAGAAATAAAGATATTTTCAAAGTATTTTGTGATAGGAGAACGGCCAAAGCGTCCGTCCTGCGTGCTTTTCACGCCGTTAGTGATGATAAAGAGCCTGTATTTGCCCGCAAGAGAGGAGATCAGCTCAAGCGCACCGTCAAAAAGATGCGATTCCTTTGCAAGATTTTCCATATAGAGATCTGCAAGCTCCTCTGCCTTGTCCTCAAAGCCATATTCTCTGCCGAATTCAACGAATCTTGCAAGGCGCAATGAGGTCTTATCTATCTCGCCCCTCTCAAGCATCTTCCAATATCTCACGTTTATCTCGCTGTATCGTTCTATATATTCATCACCGCTTGGAAGCATAAGCTCCTCAAGCGCGTCTCTTAAAGCAATATACTCGCTTTTTTGAAAGTCAAAAAGCGTGTGATCGGCGTCAAAAAGTAAAAATTCGTATTTCATAAACACTTCTCCATATTATCTTTTATTCTATAATATCATAAACGACTTTTTTTTTCAATGACATTTATCAAAATATATTATAAATTATTATAAAAATCTGCTCAAAAGAACTTGCATATTTTTAAGTTTTGAGGTATAATATATGATGTATATTTATGAATATTTATTTTGAGAGGTAAGAATGAAGATTATTGGATTAACTGGACCCAGCGGTGCGGGCAAAACCACGATCTGCTCAAAATTTGAGGAGCTCGGTATTCCCTGCATCGATACGGACAGCATTTATCACACGCTCGTCAGTTTTCCTTCTCCCTGCCTTAATGACCTTGTAGAAAAATTCGGTGAAGATATATTAAATGCAGAAGGCACACTCGACAGAGCCGCGCTCGCAAATCTCGTTTTCACGGGAGAAAACGCAAAATCAAACCTTGCAAATCTTAACGCAACGACACATCGCTACGTTTGGGATGAGGTGAACAAGCTGTTGACAAAATATATGGATGAAGGAAAGGCGGCAGCCGTTATCGACGCGCCTGCGCTCTTCTCATCAAAGATCTTTATCGGTGCTTGCGATTTTATACTGTCAGTGCTTGCGGATAAGGAAACAAGAATAAACAGAATAACCAAACGCGACGCCATCAGCCGCGAACAAGCCCTTGCGCGTATTGAGGCACAACCCGGTGATGAATTTTTCATTGAGAATTCCGATTACTACATAAACAATTCGGGTACCAAGGATGAAATGACTCATCAGCTACTGTCAATCTTAGATCAAGAGGAACTTTATTTCAAATGAGAAAAACAGTTAGAACGGATCCAAGGCTGATAGCATTATTTGTCATCTTCGCCATACTCTTCGGCTTCTTGTGCGACGCTATGATAGACGCAGTTGAGCGCTTCGTTTATCCCGAGGATTATAAGGACCTCGTGCTGAAATATTCCGAGGAGTACTCAGTACCCCACGATCTCGTGTTTGCGGTTATTAAGACCGAAAGCGACTTTGAAAGCGATGCGGTCAGCTCCGCGGGGGCTATAGGACTTATGCAGATGCTCCCCGAAACTCATGCTTGGCTTGCTTCAAAGCTTGACGAGCCCGCATATGACTCAATGCTCTATAACCCCGACATCAACATAAAATACGGCACGTACTATCTTCAGTATCTCTATTCAAGATTCGGCACGTGGGAAAAAGCGCTTATTGCCTATAATTGGGGCGAAGGCAATCTTTCAAGATATCTTGAAGATAATGAATATAACGAGGGTGACTATTCCTCAAATGCCTTTCCAAGGGAAACGCAGAACTACGTCAAAAAAGTGCTGCACCACCGCGAAAGATATGAGGATATCTACAATCACTAAAAGTGTACACAATTGAAAGGAACAATAAAGCTATGGAAACAAAAGAACTTAAAGAAAAGCTTTTTTACAAGAAAGCATCGGTATATGAAAAAGCAACCGACGAATCCATTGACAAGGCTTATGACTTTGCAAAGGATTATATGAAATATCTCGACGACGCCAAAACTGAGCGTGAGGCAGTAGACGCAGCGATCATAATAGCTGAAGCTGCAGGCTTCAAGCCCTACACGATAGGTCAGAAATTGAGCGTTGGCGACAAATGCTACTATAACAACCGCGGAAAGAACCTCTTCCTCTTTACCGTCGGAAGTGAGGACCTTGAAAACGGTATCCGCATCTCCGCGGCACATATCGACTCTCCCCGCATCGACCTTAAGCAGGTCCCCCTTTATGAGGACGAGGGAATGAGCTTCTTCAAAACTCATTATTACGGCGGTATCCGCAAATATCAGTGGCTTGCCCTTCCCCTTGCTATCCACGGTGTGGTTATCAAGGCTGACGGA
Source organism: uncultured Clostridia bacterium (assembly GCA_937884385.1). Lineage (GTDB taxonomy): Bacteria > Bacillota > Clostridia > Oscillospirales > CAG-272 > RGIG4608. Next base: position 39,824 of record CALGCW010000123.1, read on the forward strand.
ACGAGTGTAAACGTAGTGATTGGTGAGGACGAGAGCGATCCCGTTCTCTACATAAACGATCTGCTTCCCCACCTTTCTCACGGTATGGATACAAAGCCTCTCGGCTCTGCTATCGACGGCGAAAAGCTCAATGTTCTCGTCGGCAGCCGTCCCTACGGTGACGAAGACAATGCAATAAAGCTTAACACGATGAGGATTCTCAATGAAAAATACGGCATTGTAGAGGAGGACTTCCTTACAGCAGAGCTCTCCATCGTTCCCGCACAAAAGGCAAGAGACGTCGGTCTTGACCGTTCCCTCATCGGTGCATACGGTCACGACGACAGAGTTTGCGCATATCCCGCGCTCAAGGCTATAATTGACTCTGCAGACAGTAAGCACACTCTTATGTGCATCCTTGCAGACAAGGAAGAAACCGGCAGCGACGGAAACACAGGTATGCAGTGTGACTTTATGATGGATCTTATCGATGAGATCTCTCTCGCTATGGGTGCAAATCCCAGAGTTGTAAGAGCAAATTCAAAATGCCTCTCCGCAGACGTTTCCGCGGCATACGACCCCAACTTTGCAGAGGTATTTGAAAAGAGAAACTCCGCACTTCTCTCCTGCGGAGTAGTGCTCACAAAGTACACGGGCTCTCGCGGCAAGGGCGGCACTAACGACGCGCACGCGGAATTCGTTGGCTTCGTAAGACGTGCAATGGCTGAATACGGCGTTATCTGGCAAAGCGGTGAGCTTGGCAGAGTTGATGTTGGCGGCGGCGGTACGGTCGCAAAATTCATCTCCAAGCACAATATCGACGTAGTTGACCTCGGTGTACCCGTAATAGCTATGCACTCCCCCTTTGAGGTCATTTCAAAGGTCGACCTTTATGAGTCCTATAAAGCATTCTGTGCCTTCTGCAAATTTTAGTTGATCTGTAAATAAACGATCGGCTATATTTACAGAAAGGACTTAATAATAATGCTTAATAAACTCAATTTTGCCGAGCAGAGATATATACAGATCGAGGGCGAGATGAACGACCCCGAGATCGCGGCAAATCCGACTGAATTCACAAAAAGAATAAAAGAATATAATTCCCTGACCCCAATAATCACAAAATTCAGGGAGTACAAAAAGAATGAGCAAGAGCTCTCCGAGGCATTCGAAATGCTTGACGGCGCAGATGCAGAGATCAAGGAAATGATCCAAGAGGAGATCCCCCTGTGCAAGGAAAAGAGCATCACACTTTTCGAGGAGCTCAAAATACTGCTTCTCCCCAAGGACCCCAATGACTCCAAAAACGTTATCATTGAGATCCGCGCAGGTGCGGGCGGTGAGGAGGCGGCGCTCTTTGCAGGCGTTCTTTACAGGATGTATACGATGTATGCAGATAAGACACGCTTTAAAACGAGCATCGTTTCGTGTAACGAGACCGAGCTCGGTGGCTTTAAAGAGATATGCTTTATGGTCGAGGGTGAGGGCGCGTATTCCCGCTTCAAATTTGAAAGCGGCGTTCACCGCGTTCAAAGAGTTCCCGAGACCGAGAGCCAGGGTCGAATTCAGACCTCTACTGTCACAGTAGCAGTACTTCCCGAGGCAGAGGATGTCGACGTTGAGATCAACCCCGCAGACCTCGTTATCGAGACCTGTAAATCGAGTGGCGCGGGCGGTCAGCACATCAATAAGACCGAGTCCGCCATCCGTATCTACCATAAGCCCACAGGCATCGTTGTATGGTGTCAGGAAGAGCGAAGCCAGCTCAAAAACAAGGACAAGGCAATGAAGATGCTTCGCACGAAGCTGCTTGATATAAAGCAGCAGGAGCAGGACGAAAAAATATCCTCTGACCGTAAGCTTCAGGTAGGAACCGGAGCACGAAGCGAAAAGATCAGAACATATAACTATCCTCAAAGCCGTATAACAGACCACAGAATAGGATACACCACGCACTCACTTGAGAGCTTCGTTAACGGTGATATCGACGATATGATCGATGCTCTTATTACGGCAGACACGGCAGAAAAGCTTAAAAATTCCACCCAAGATTAAAATGAATACTAAGATCTTAAGAATTATTGACAAAACTGAATATGAGAACAAGCTCGATGAGGCGGCGGCGATAATTCTTAACGGAGGACTTGTCGTCTTCCCCACCGAAACGGTTTACGGACTCGGTGGAAACGCGCTGATCGACGGTGCGGCAAAAAGCATATACGCCGCCAAGGGCAGACCAAGCGACAATCCTCTGATCATTCATATAGCGCATCCCGAGGATGCAGAAAAATATGCTCACACAACGGAGCTTTATTACGCGCTTGCAAAAGCATTTATGCCCGGTCCACTTACCGTTATAATGCCTAAGCGTGACTGTATTCCCTCATCCGTGACAGGGGGACTTGATACGGTAGCGGTCAGATGCCCCTCCCATCCCGTAGCACACGCATTGATAGAGAAATGCGGTGTTCCGATCGCCGCGCCGAGCGCAAATATATCCGGACGTCCCTCGCCAACAAGCGCGAAATATGTCGAAGAGGATATGCTTGGAAGAGTTGATATGATCATTGACGGCGGTGAGTGTGAGATTGGTCTTGAGTCGACCATCGTAAAGATCGATGGTGACTCTTTGACTCTTCTTCGCCCGGGTGCCATCACCTACGATGCGCTTTGTTGCGTTTGCGAAAACGTACGTATCGCGCCCGCAGTTCTGCATCAGCTATCCGAAAACGAAAAGCCCCTTTCTCCCGGCATGAAATACAGGCACTATGCACCGAACGCAAGCTTTGTACTAATTGACGGAGAGGATTGCGACACACTTGAATTTTTCAAGAGTGAGCAAAAAGATGGCTGTGCAGTTCTCTGCTACGATGAGGAGCTTGCCTTTCTCGATCCTTCCCTGACTATCTCTATAGGATCAAAGGATGACCTCGCCACGCAGGCCAAAAGGCTCTTTACATCACTTCGCGAGGCAGACAAGCTTAATGCAGGTACAATATACGCCCACCTGCCAAGGCTTGAAGGACTTGGACTCGCGCTATATAACAGAATGATACGCGCCGCGGCGCATACAATAAAGAAGATTTAAAGGACACTTAAAATGGCTAAAAAAAGCAGTAAAAAAGTTGTTGAAAAAAAGGAAATAATACACAAGCCGGCAATACCGCAGCCGATCACGGAAACGATCGAAAAGAACTATATGCCATACGTAATGAGCGTTATAGTTTCGAGAGCAATTCCCGAGATCGACGGTCTTAAGCCTGCCCACAGAAAGCTCCTTTATACAATGTATAAGATGGGACTTCTCACGGGTCAGCGAACGAAGAGCGCCAACATAGTCGGTCAGACGATGAAACTCAACCCCCACGGTGATGCGGCTATTTACGAAACGATGGTGCGTCTGACGCGCGGTAACGAGGCTCTGCTTCACCCCCTCGTCGACTCCAAGGGAAGCTTTGGTAAGCAGTATTCCTCGGATATGAAATACGCGGCGTCGAGATATACCGAAGCAAAGCTCGACCCCTTCTGCGCAGAGCTTTTCCGCGGAATTGACAAGGATGCAGTGGACTTTGTGGACAACTACGACGGTACTATGCAGGAGCCCACTCTGCTCCCCACGTCCTTCCCCAACGTTCTCGTCACACCTAATAAGGGTATAGCAGTAGGCATGGCAAGCGAGATATGCTCCTTCAACCTTGCAGAGATATGCGATGCCACTATTGCCATTCTTCGCAACCCTAAAACTAACACCGAAAAGATACTCGATATCGTTAAAGCGCCCGACTTTCCGGGCGGCGGTACGATTATTTATAACCGCGACTCTATGCGCCAGGTATATGAAACCGGCTCGGGATCAGTAAAGATACGTGCAAGATACGTCTATGATAAGGCGCAGAACTGTATAGATATTATTCAGATCCCCTACTCCACCTCGATCGAGCTTATAATGAAAAAGCTCACCGAACTAATCAAAGAGGGCAAGGTAAAGGAGATAGTCGACTTCCGTGATGAGATCGACCTCTCGGGCTTCAAGCTCACTCTCGACCTCCGTCGCGGCACCGATCCCGAAAAGCTTATGGCTCGCTTGTATAAGCTCACGCCGCTTGAGGATAGCTTCAAATGTAATTTCAATGTCCTTATCAACGGATCTCCAAGACAGATGGGTATAGTTGAGATACTCAATGAGTGGATAGCCTTCCGAATGGAATGCTGCCGAAGAGAATTGACCTATGATCTCAATAAAAAGAAAGACAAGCATCACCTGCTTATGGGCCTTGCGCGAATACTTCTTGATATCGATAAAGCAATTGCAATCATAAGAGGCACGAAAAAGGACGCAGAGGTCATCCCCAACCTTATGAAGGGCTTTGCGATCGATGAGCTTCAGGCAGATTACATTGCAGAGATAAAGCTCCGCCATCTCAATCACGAGTATATCATCAACAAGGTGCAGGAGATAGAAGGACTTGAAAAGGAGATCGCAGAGATAGAAGCCATACTCGGCGACCCATTGAAGCTCAAGCGCTATATTGCGGAGCAGCTCGTTGAAGTCAAAAAGAAGTACGGTAAGCCCCGTATGTCTATGATACAGGACGACTCCGAGATCGAAGAATACGTTCACGAGGAACACGTTGAGAAGAGCGATGTCCACATCTATATGACGCGTGACGGCTATTTCAAACGCATCACACCTCAATCTCTTCGTGGAAATGACGAGCAAAAGGTCAAGGATGGCGATAAGGTAGTTTTCTCTGCCTTCACCGACACTCTTGCAGAACTTATCATATTCAGCAACCAATGCAAGGTCTACAAAGCAAAGGTAAGCGAATTTGAGAATTGTAAGGCAAGCGATATGGGAGAATTCATACCTGCCAAGCTCCAAATGGATACCGCAAGCGGTGAAAAGCCCATATTCATTCGCGTTCAACCTGATTATCCGGACAAGCAGAATATGGTCTTCATTTTTGAAAACGGTAAAGCCGTAAGAGTACCTATCTCCGCTTATCAGACGAAAGCAACGAGAAAGAAGCTTGTCGGAGCATACAGCGATGCAAGTCCCATCGTTGCGGCATTCTATGAGGAAGAAAAGAAGCCCTACGACCTACTTATCGTTAATAATCAAAAGAAGGCGATAGTAATAAAGACCTCTCTTATTCCTCTTAAAACAAGCCGTTCCTCTGCAGGAACCACGGTATTTACCTGCAAGAAGGGGCAAAGGATTACGCTTGCTACCGATAACTTTGCAGAGCATCTTGATAATACGGGATATAAGAAGATAAAGATCCCCGCAACGGGAAGTGCAATATCAGAAAAAGATATCAAAAAAATTTTTGAATAAAAAATAATAATACAGGAGTATATAGCTATGAGTAAACATAATGACAACAAACCCACTCAGCAGAGCAAGGCAGTAAGAATTCTTGCTCTCGTTCTCGCAGGTCTTATGATCATCGGTGCAGCAACCGTTGTTATCTCAATACTTGCTTCCCTCGGAGGCGACCACGCAGGCCACATCCACTAAAAAAGATGCGCAACCAAAAGGTTGCGCATCTTTATTTCAGCTCATCGAGAGTCGCAAAGCGATATCCCATATCTTTCAGCTTTACAATCAGATCCTTCATTATGGCGGCGTTAGTTGCCCCCGTAGGATGAAGAAGCATTATTTCTCCGTTGTGAAGATTTCTCTCAATGATATCCATAGCGGCTCTTTTGCCCATCTGATTATTGTTGTCCCAATCTGCATACGCAAAGCTCCAGAAAACCGTTCTGTAGCCAAGCTTTTGAGCTTCTTCAAGTAAGCCTCTATCGAAAGTACCCTCGGGAGGACGGAAAAATTTAGACATTTCCCTACCCGTCAGCTCTCTGTATTTATCTTCAAGCCCGATTATTTCTTCTTTTACGGTCTCCTCGTTTTTATTGACGAGGTTTTTATGATTTACCGTGTGATTGCAAACAGAATGGCCACCATCCGCCATACGCTTGATCAGCTCCGGAGCGCGGTCGATAACGTTTCCGAGAATAAAAAATGAGCCCCTCACACCCTCGGTCTCAAGTGCGTCAAGCACCTTCTCAACGTTTCCGTTTTCATATCCCACGTCAAACGTAAGATATATCACTCTGTCGCCATCCATATCGGGATAAAGGGTATCAACATACACGCCGCCAAGCTCTTCGATAAAAGAAAAATCGCTGTCAAGGTCGGGTTGCCTGTGCTCGGCGTTCCGTTTACAGTACCAATAAAACTCCTTAGCCTCAGCTTCCATCACGGGTACTGATATAAAAATCAAAAGAAGCATGGCTATTATTCTAAAACAGTATTTTTTCATTTCTTCACCCCCATATTTATTATTTGCTAAAAAAATAATAAAAACAAAGAAAAATATGGATTGTCAAATTTATTTGACAAATAATTAACTTTTAATTGAACATTTTGCTGTATAATTAAGGCACAAGAAGTATTATTAAATTGAAAGGAGAATAATTATGTCAAAATACAATATTTTTGCATTGATCCTTGTTATGGTTGTAGTTTCTCTTATTGGCTTTTGCGTGGAAAACGTTTTCATTAGTTTTTCGGTAGGTTATATGAATAACCGCAATATGGTACTACCTTTTCTTTGGGGCTACGGCTTGGGAATTTTGGCACTTCTTTTGCTTTTCGGAACTCCCGATGCCCCTAGGTTTATATCAAAAGAGCTTAATTTTGCCTCACCAATAGGCGGTATAGTGTACTATTTCTGTGTTTCATTCATATGCGTCAGCTTGGGCGAGATGATCTTGGGACATTTGATCGAATATACCTGTGACATTATCTGGTGGGATTATACAAGGATTCCTCTGAACATTACAAAATACACATCCGTGCCCACAAGCCTCGGCTTTGCATCCTTGATAACAGTCTTTATGAAGTACTGCTTTGAGCCTCTTATTTCTGCATTTTCAAGAATGAATCCCCAGGCTCTTCGCGTACTGGCTATCTGCTTTGTAGTGGCACTGAGTATAGATATGCTCAACAGCTTGCTTTATATGATAACAAATCATAATACACTCGAGATCTGGCGAATAACCTTCTCAAACAATCCCAAAACAGCAATAAAAGCTCTCTTTTTACGCAATTGTTAACAAGTGTTAACAATTATTGACTTGTTAATTCTCAAAAAATATGTTATAATAGGAGGAAATAATGAAAAATATTGCCAATATGCTGACTTTTTCCAGAATAATCCTTGCGATAGTTCTGCTTCTGTGCTTTAAGGAAGTGACGCTTGCGTTTATCGTGATATATTTCATAGCAGAGCTTACGGATATGGTCGACGGAACAATCGCACGCAAAACAGGCTCTTCTTCAAGTCTTGGATCATTGCTTGATTCAATTGCCGATTTTCTTCTTTATTCTTCCTTAATAAAGATCGTCTTTACCTTAAGGTTGATCAGAAGAAAATATGCAATATGGCTTGTCTGCTCACTTCTGATAGGTCTTTTATCGCCGATAATCAACTATATCAGGCACAAAAAGGTATTTTTTATCCATTCGGTAAGCTGCAAGCTTTGCGGAGGCGGATTGCTCCTTGTCCCGTTTGCAATTTACTTCGGCTTTTTTGAACCGTACTTGGTATTTATGCTGACCATTATGACATTCGCTTTGATCGAGCTCGTGATAATCAGCATCTTTTTAGAAGAACCCGATCCCAACGTCAGAGGCATCCTTTCATTAGTCAAGAATAGAAAAACAGTATAAACTCTCAAAAGGAGACGTATATGTTAAAAATATTAATTGCAGAGGACGATAGAGAGCTTCGCCAGCTTTTTTCTCACGTTCTCACCAAAAACGGATACCTCACTCGCGGCGTTTCAAACGGATGTGAAGCACTTGAGGCTCTCGACAAGGACTATTATGACCTTATCATATCGGACATAATGATGCCCGAGGTAGATGGATACGAGCTTATCAGATCATTGCGCTCGTCGGGAAATAATACTCCCGTTTTGATAATTACCGCTAAGGATGCCTTTGATGATATGCGGCAGGGCTTCAGCTCCGGTACGGATGATTATATGGTCAAGCCCATCAATATCAACGAGATGCTTTTGCGTGTGGGTGCTTTGCTTCGCAGAGCGCAGATGATAAATGACAGAAAGCTCATATTCGGCAAGACCATTCTTGAGCTTGATTCCCTCTCCGTTTATACAGAGAGCGAGAATTTCATTCTTCCGCAGAAGGAATTTATGCTTCTTTATAAGATGGCTTCCTATCCCGGCAAGATATTCACTCGCCATCAGCTTATGGACGAGATCTGGGGCTACGATAACGAAAGTGATACTCACACCGTCGACGTACATATAGCAAGACTCCGTGAAAGATTTAAAAACAATACGGACTTTAAGATCATCACTATGCGCGGTGTAGGATATAAGGTGGTCAAGCAATGAGCGATCAAAAGCACTTTTTCCAGAAAAAAGAGGCAAAAAAAGAGCCAGCAAAAGAAAAAGAAATATTTCAAGAGATCAGAAAGCTCCGTCAAAGAGTCACTCTTCGAATAAGACTTATAATCTTTGTCACACTTGAGCTTCTTATCAGCTTGCTTTTGGCTCTTGGCGTCGACGCCCTTCTTGCTTTTATTCTCGGTGAGCTTTGGACCTTCCCGACTATCATCGAGCTTGGCATCATCGGTATCCTCGTTGGCATATTCACGACGTATCTTCTCTCCAACTGGCTCATAGACCCCATCAATAACGTCGGTCCCGCAATGGAAAAGATCGCAGACGGCGACTATAGCGTAAGACTCAAGACAAGAAATAAGTCAAAGGAGATCCAAGAGATTTATTCCGGCTTTAATATGATGGCGCAGGAGCTTGAATCTACCGAGATAATACAAACGGACTTTATCTCCAACGTTTCCCACGAGTTTAAAACACCTATCAGTGCAATAGAAGGCTATTCCATGCTCCTTCAGGATAACGATAACCTTACAAAGGACCAAAAGACCTACGTTGCAAAAATCATTTATAATACCAAACGCCTTTCACAGCTTACTACAAGTATACTTCTGCTTTCCAAGCTTGAAAATCAGTCGATAGTTTCAAACAGGACTCCGTTTGCCCTCGACGAGCAGATAAGACAGTCCATTCTTGCCTTTGAAAACGAATGGAACAAAAAGGATATCGACTTTGATATCGACCTTGACGAGGCTACCTACACCGGAAATGAAGCTTTGATGCATCATATCTGGGATAATCTTATAAGCAACGCGGTCAAGTTCACACCGCGCGGCGGGCAGATCGATATATATTTAAAAGCACTTGAGGATTGTCTTGTTTTCACGATCTCCGACGAAGGCCCCGGCATCGCAGAGGAATCTCAAAAATACATCTTCGATAAATTCTACCAGGGCGACTCCTCACATAAGCAAAAGGGCAACGGTCTCGGTCTTGCACTTGCGAAAAAGATCGTCGACCTAGAGGGTGGCTCGATCTCGGTTGAAAATAACCCCGATTTTGGTTGTACATTTACCGTAATTCTTAAAAAATAATAGAGGAGCTGTCTCCATTCAGATGAAGAAGGCGCTTTCTTCGCTCCGTGAGGCATACAAAGGCATGTTGGGAAGCGAAAAACTTATAAAAAGCCACATAAAAACGAAAAGAGGTTCATTTTGAACCTCTTTTTTCATTAAATAACCAAATATTTAAGCAATTTGCGTTTTAAACGTTCGGTGGCTTTTGTTCTTTGCTAAATGAGACGCTCCTATTTAATATCTCTTCTTCCCTCAATTGCGCGATAAAGCGTCACTTCATCAGCGTATTCAAGATCACTTCCGACGGGAATGCCGTATGCAAGTCTCGTTATCTTGAGTCCGAATGGGCTGAGTAAACGGGAAATATACATAGCAGTTGCCTCTCCCTCTACCGTCGGGTTCGTGGCAAGGATTATCTCCTTTACCTCATCACCCGAAAGACGGGCAAGAAGCTCTCTTATTTTGAGCTTGTCGGGCGTAATGCCGTTCATAGGCGAGATAACGCCGTGAAGCACGTGATAAAGACCGCGGTATTCACGAACCTTTTCCATTGACCCTACCGCCTTAGTATCCTCAAGCACCATAATAGTGCTCTTATCGCGGCTGACGTCATTGCAGACGGAGCAGACCTCCTTGTCTGTAAGGCTTTGACACACGGGGCAAAGATGGACCCTTTCCTTAGCGTCAAGAATAGTTTCCGCAAATTCCTTTGCCTCCTCGTCAGAAAGCTCAAGGATCGAGAATGCAAGGCGCATCGCGCTCTTTTTGCCTATACCCGGCAAACGTGCAAATTGCTCTGCAAGCCTGTCAAGGGATTCAATATGCTCCGCCATATCAGAACAAATTGGGCATACTCATTGAGCCCGTAATAGATTGCATCTCTTTTTCGTTAACGTCATTGACCCTTTTGATCGCCTCGTTAACTGCGGCAACAAGAATATCCGAAAGAGTTTCGATATCATCGGGATCAACGATATCGGGGTCGATATCTATGGAAAGTATCTCTCTTTTGCCGTTTATCTTAACACCTACGACACCGCCGCCTGCGCTTACTTCGTATTCTCTTTCATCAAGCTCTGCCTGCTTTGCAGCCATATCCTCCTGCATCTTCTGCGCCTGCTTGATCATTGCGTTGATATTGCTTGGGCCTCCACCCATACCGTTAGGAATTCTTGCTTTCATTTTTATATATCCTTTCAATTATTCACTGTTAAAAATCGTCAAGATCACTCAGATCATCCTCAACTATGACCTTGCCGTTATCGATATCATAAACGATGTCTGCTTCTGTGAAGGGTCTTTCAAGAAGTCCCGTAAGAGACGCCGCTATCGCCCTCTTTATGGGCGCTCGGTCGATCGCGAAGAGCGAGACCGAATCCGTAAGAACGTGAAGCTTGCCGTCGGCATCCGAAAAATAAGCTCTCGTCTTTTTCAAGAACGCATACGCGCTCACGTCAAGGCTTTGAAGTGCCTGTACTACCTCACTCCAGCATTTAAGCTGCTTTACGGCAAGCGCACCGGGAGCCGATACCTTCTTGGGAGCGACCCTTTTCTCCTCGGGCTCAAATACTACCTTTTTCTCTTGCTTGAGATCTGTTCCCTTCTCATCGGAAACAGGAGCAGGAGCTTTTTTAACTTCCGCCTTCTTATCACTCGGCGTTTCGGAGCTTAACACAGCATTTCCCGAAGCGATCTTTGCTTCAAGTCGCGCAATGCGTGATAGCAAGGCCTCGTTTGAGGTGTTGAGACTGTCATCACACATTTTCACAAAGCAAAGCTCTGCAATTATCCTCTTGACCGCACCGCTTGCCTGCATAGAAGCGAGCGCTTCCTCAAGCATTCTGCAATGATAGATAAGAGTCTCCCTTGAGAATCTTTCCGCAAGTGATGTGAGCTGATTGTATTCAAAATCCGTAAGATCAAGATACCTTGCGCTTTCCTTGACCGTTTTAACTATCAGAATGTCTCTGTAAAGTGAGATAAGGTCCTGCCAGAAAACCGTGATATCCTTTGAGGAAGTGACGACCGCATCGATCTCGCCGAAAAGAAGATCGAAGTTTTTGCTTGCGATCGCACCCGCGATCTCCATCATTCTCTCTCTTCCCGCAGAGCCAACAGTTTCATTAACGAGATCTCTGTCGACCTTCGCACCGCCGGATGCACAAAGCTCAAGAAGACTTATACTGTCACGCATACCGCCCTGTGAATAACGAGCGATAAGGCGCGCAGCATCATCGGTGATCTCAATACCCTCCTGCTCTGCAATATACTTTACGCGAGAGGTGAGAACGTCAGTTGCTATCCTTCTGAATTCAAAGCGCTGGCATCTTGAAACGATGGTCGCAGGCAGCTTGTGAAGCTCGGTAGTGGCAAGAATGAATATCGCGTGTGAGGGGGGCTCTTCAAGCGTTTTAAGCAGAGCGTTAAAAGCGCTGTTTGAGAGCATATGGACCTCGTCCACGATATAGACCCTGTATTTAAGAAATGACGGTGAATAGATAACCTCATCACGAATGTCACGGATGTTATCAACACCGTTGTTGGAGGCTGCGTCCATTTCAAGAACGTCAGTAGTCGAGCCACTTTCAATTGCAAGGCACGAGGGGCAAGCACCGCAGGGGTTGCCGTCGATAACGTTCTCGCAGTTGACAACCTTGGAAAGGATCTTTGCACAGGTCGTCTTACCCGTACCGCGTGAACCGCAGAAAAGATATGCGTGGTTGAATCTTCCTTCACTTGCCTCCTGCTTCAAAATAGAGGTTATATGCTCCTGACCGCATACCTCGGAAAAATTCTTCGGTCTCCATTTTCTGTATAAAGCCTGATGCATAATTGACCTCCTTTGAAAAATATACGAAAAGCCGCGAATTAAGACCATACACCTTAAGATCGAACGTCACCCCTATGCGACGAACGTATCTCCTGCTCAAAGCAGGCACCCTCGCGGCACATCGGAGAGACTGCTTAGTGCTGCTTGGTTCCCCACCTGACACATTTCACAATTTCCGATTGCGCAAGACCCACTTCTCAACACAGCAGAATACGACACAGACCATAAAAGCTCAGCCCTCAAAAAAGGAATGAACCCCTGCTGTAGCGGATTTCAGGTACAGGGCTCCGCTAATTCCCCGGCTGGTATGGCCTTAATTCGTGGCTTTTTCATTACTAATATATTATAGCAGATTATCATAGATTTTGCAAGTCATTTTTCAGATTTTCTTTAAACTTTAAAAGATATTTTCATATACTGAAAATTGAAGTATTTTTGTAAGGAGAAAGCTATGAATGAAGACAATATAAACGGTTATCTCATCGTGCGTGTTTCAACTGCAAGCAGTGCGATCCCCATTGAGGGTGCAAGCGTGATCGTTCAAGGGCAGGATGAGGGAAATCAAGGTGTCCTGTACTCATTTCTGACGAATGCGGACGGCTTGACCCCAAGGATAACCTTGCCAAGCGTCAGCGTTGATCTTTCCACGTCTCCAATGCCATCTCAGACACCGTATTCTACGTATACGGTGGATGTCTATAAGGAGGGCTACTACCAACAGCATTATATCAACGTGCCCATATTTGAAGGTGTCACGGCCGTACAGAATGCGGAGATAATCCCCTTGAGCGAATATGGGGGCGATTCTCCATTTACGGCAAACGGTCAGACCTTCACCGAATATGAGAATCCGAATTTATAAGGAAAGGAGTATTTATGCCCAGCCTACCGACCATTCCCGAATACATAACCGTTCATCTCGGCGCGCCCGATACGCCCGCCCAGAACGTCACACTTCCCTTTAGCGAATACATTGCAAATGTGGCTTCAAGCGAGATATACCCCACTTGGCCAGAAAGCGCGATAAGAGCTAATATTTACTCTCAGATATCCTTCGCGTTGAATAGAGTTTATACCGAATTCTACCGTTCAAGAGGATATGATTTCGATATTACCAATTCAACCGCCTACGATCAAAGCTTCGTATACGGAAGGAATATATTTGAAAATATCGAAAGGATCGTTTCTGAGATATTTAATTCCTATATTAGAAGGCAAGGAAATATTGAGCCTCTGTTTGCCGCCTACTGCGACGGCATTGAGGTTAGCTGCAACGGTCTGTCACAATGGGGCAGCGTTTCGCTCGCAAACGAAGGATATACCCCCTACGATATTTTGACCTACTATTATGGCAATGATATCAACATAATAAGAGACGTTTCAGTTGACGGCGCACCCATAAGCGCCCCAACCTTTCCGCTTTCGATAGGCTCAACGGGAGATAAAGTCAGAACACTTCAATTGCGCCTGAACAGGATATCGGATAACTATCCGTCAATTCCAAAGGTAGCACGCATCGACGGTATTTTTTCCAATGATACCGATGAAGCGGTGCGAAGCTTTCAAGAGGTTTTCGGACTCTCGCCCGACGGAATAGTGGGCAATGCGACCTGGTATACCGTCAACCGTATCTATAATGCGGTAAAACGCCTGAACGAGCTAGACAGCGAAGGAATTCGCCTTGACGAGGTCACCAAGCAATACCCCGGCACTCTATCTCTTGGCTCGCAGGGACTCGGAGTAAGCAACCTACAGTATTTTTTGGCATATTTGTCCGATTTTTACTCCACGATACCGCCGCTTGAGATCGACTCCGTGTTTGGAAACCAAACGCGTGAAGCAGTCTTAGCGGCTCAGAGGACATTTGGACTAACTGCCGACGGAATAGTGGGTGAGCAGACCTGGAATGCTATCTACGACGCTTACAGAGGCATCGTAGACACGATCCCCCGCGAGTACATCGAGGGGCAGGTGCTTCCCTATCCGGGCACACCGCTTCGTGTGGGGTCCGACAATGATAACGTACTCCTTTTACAGCAATATCTCAACGTAATTGCTGACGTCTACCCGGAGGTCAACCCCGTCTCTCTGACGGGATATTTCGGTACTCAGACGGAGAACGCAGTGATCGCAGTCCAACGCTTATCGGGTATCGATCCAAGCGGTGTCGTTGCCGCCCCCACCTGGGATGCCGTCACATCCTTGTACAGTGATATCGTCATAGGCTCACGAATGACACACGGTCAGTACCCGGGCTTTGAGATCGGAGGTGAATAAATGTCTCGCCACCTTACAGAAAGAGATGCTATAAGAAATCTTCAGACCTACCTTCGGGCGCAGGTACTCACCGACCCCTCTTTTCCGAGAGTTCCACTCGACGGTATATACGGTGAGAAAACAAAAAACGCGGTCAAATACTTTCAAGCAAAGAATTCTCTTGAAGCAACGGGGATAGTCAACAGAGAAACGTGGGATATGCTTTATTTGCAATATTCTGAAATAGTAAACGACAATGCTCTCTCCGCCCCCATCATTCCCTTTCCGTCCTATCCGAAGGGGTATAGGATCACCCGGAATACACAAAGCTTCCTTGTTTCACTGGTGCAATATATGATAAACGAGATCGTTCTCGTATATAATTTTCTGCCCGCACTTGCCATTGACGGCTTTTACGGACCGGAAACTGAATCCGCAGTAAAAGATATACAGGCAAGAAACGGACTTGAGCAAACGGGAGAGGTAGACAAAGCCACTTGGGCAGTTCTCAGCAGAATATTCAATTTTTCCACCCATTATCTTGAGCAAAACTAAATAATAAGCGAAATCGCGGTCTAAAATATATATGCACCAAGCGAAGACATCTCGGTTATGTCAAAAGGTGATATATATAGAAAAAGGAATATACGAATGGATAACAGATTTACTCAAAAAGCGCAAAATGCCTTGATACTCGCTGCAAGGCAGGCAGAATCGCTTGGTCATACCTATATCGGTACAGAGCATCTATTGCTCGGACTTATGGAAGAACGCGAGAGCATCGCGTCAAAAATGCTTGCAAAGCGCGGTATAACATATGCAAAGATAAAAAAGGACATAGCAAGTGAATCTGACGTCTTGGGCAAAAGCACGCTCTCCTCACAAAGTATATCTCCACGCTTAAAAAGGATAATCGAGAACTCAAGCAGGCTTTGCGGAAAATACGGTCAGACACTGATCGGCAGCGAGCATCTGCTCTATTCCCTCTTAAGTGAAAATGATTGCCTTGCAGTTCGGGTGCTTGAACAAAATAACCTATATCCACACGATATTCAAAACGATATTCTGGTACTGATAAGTGACGCCGCCAAGCAACGAACGAAAGCCAAGGAAGCAAAGCCAACCGTACTTGAAAGCTACGGCAGAGATCTTATAGAGGAAGCACGAAACGGAAGGCTTGACGGCGCTCTGTGCCGCGAAAAGGAAACTCAAAGGGTCATTCAGATCTTATCGCGCAGGACGAAGAATAACCCCTGCCTTATAGGAGAGCCGGGTGTGGGTAAGACCGCAGTTGTCGAAGGACTCGCGTGCAGGATAGCAGAGTCCAAGGTCCCCGACTCCTTGCTCACCAAACGCATAATATCACTCGATCTCCCCTCCCTCATAGCGGGAGCAAAATACCGCGGTGAATTTGAGGAACGACTGAAAAGCGTAATGGCGGAATGTAAGCGTGATCGCGATATCATCCTTTTTATAGACGAGGTGCATACTATAATAGGCGCTGGAAGCGCCGAGGGGGCAATAGATGCCGCAAACATTCTCAAGCCCGCGCTCTCACGCGCAGAGATACAGATGATAGGCGCTACCACCGTCGGCGAATACAGAAAGCATATCGAACGCGACAGCGCGCTTGAAAGAAGATTTCAGCCCGTTATCATTGACGAGCCCTCCGCAGACGAGACCGTAAGGATCCTTCTCGGCATTCGCGAAAAATATGAAAAGCACCACGAACTCACCATCACCGAAGAAGCAATAAAGAGCGCTGTTGAGCTTTCGGAAAGATATATAAACGATCGCTTTCTCCCCGATAAGGCGATCGATCTTATTGATGAAGCGGCATCCCGCGTCCACCTGCGCTCACCGTCGGCGCAAATCAGCTCCCCAACACTCGAAGGCGAGGTCTTCCGCTTGCTTGCTCAAAAGGACGGTGAGCCGTGCATCGATAAAAGCCCCAAGACCTCTGCGGCGCTTCAGGATAAAAAGAAAAAGCTGTGTGTGACAGAAGACGATATCGCACAGGTGATCACCGATTGGACAGGAATTCCCATAAAGAAGCTGCTTGAAACGGAAGCTGACAAACTGCTATCCCTTCAAGAGGAACTGAAATCTCGGATAATCGGACAGGACAAAGCAATAGATGTCGTCTGTCAAGCGATACAAAGAGGCAGGATAGGTCTGAAGGCACCCGAAAAGCCAACGGGATCATTTATTTTCGTAGGTCCTACAGGAGTAGGAAAGACAGAGCTTTGCCTGTGCCTGTCCGAGCTTTTGTTCGGTTCGCGAAAGTCGCTCATAAGGCTCGATATGTCTGAATATATGGAAAAGCACAGCATTTCCCGCTTGATCGGTGCCCCTCCGGGCTACGTAGGTTACGGTGAGGGCGGAATACTCACCGAAAAGATAAGAAGACATCCGTATTCGATAGTCCTCTTTGATGAGATAGAAAAGGCACACCCCGAAATATACAATATTCTTCTGCAGATACTTGAGGACGGCACGCTGACCGATTCACAGGGCAGAAGCGCAAGCTTCAAAAATGCGCTGATCGTACTCACGTCAAACGTCGGCACGGAAAAAGGCGCACTCAAGAGCTCACTCGGCTTTTCCTCCCAAGATACACAAAGCAGCTATAAAAAGCTTGAATCAAATACGCGTGCCGCCCTTGAAAAAGCCTTCCGTCCCGAGCTTTTGGGCAGAATAGACGAGATAGTGGTCTTCGGCGAGCTTCAAAAGCAAGATATAGAAAAAATATGCCGTTTAAGACTCACCGAGCTTCAAAAAAGGCTCTCCGATCTTGGCATAGAGGTAAGCTTTGATAAAAGCATCTGTGAAAATATCGTCAGCAAGACTATGGACACTAAACGGGGCGCGAGAGCACTCTCGCGCGAGCTTATCACGTTTGTGGAAAACCCCATATCTAATATGATGCTCCTCGGAAAGATTCGCAGCGGAGATGAGATAATACTCAGCGCAAGCGATAACGAGCTGATACTGACAAAATAAAAAGGGTCGCTCACGCGACCCTCTGTAGAATTAAAATCCGGTAATATATGCAACGCGGTCGTTTCCGCCGTAATCCTTGAATATCTCACAGGAATAGCTATGCTCACGCGCAATAGCGATCACATCATCAGCCTGATCATACCCGATTTCGAGAAGCATAAAACCGCCCTTTTTCAAAAATGCAGAGTAAGTACCGATTATCTTTCTGTAAAAGGCGAGACCGTCTTCACCGCCGTAAAGCGCGGCGTAAGGCTCGAATTTCACCTCCTGTGAAAGACCCTCTATGACCTCTGGGCGAATGTATGGGGGGTTGGAAAGGATCGCATCGAATTTCTTTCCCAAAAGCTTATCTTCTTCGTCAAGGATATCCATCAGCAATTGATCTGCCCTGCCTTGAACTCCGTTATATACGGCATTGATGGATGCAACGTCCATCGTCATTGGAAATTTCTCCACCATAAGCGCAGTCGTGTCGGGACGCTCGCAAAGCGTGGACACAGCAATGCATCCGCTTCCCGTGCAAAGATCCGCAAAATGTGCTCCCTTCGGCAAAAGCCTGATCGCGTGCTCTACAAGCACCTCGGTATCGGGTCGCGGTATCAGGCAATCGCGCGACAGAAGGTATTTCTGCCTATAAAACTCCCAAACGCCCACGATGTACTGAATAGGCTCGTGCTTTTCTCTTCTCTGCAAGCAAAGCTCCAGCTTTTCCTCTATTTCTTCGTTATCGATAATAAAATCGCAGTGTGCAAGTGTGGGAGGGATCTCACGTCCCGCACAGCTTTCAAATAGGATCCTTGCCTCGTATTCGCAATTATCGGGACTGACCCTTGAAAGCCTTGAAACAATATCTTTAAAGTGCATATTTTTACCCGAAATTATAAAAAATTTTCGCAAAAATATTGATTTTTTTGCGAATTGTGGTATACTGTAGTTAGAAAAATATGATTCGGAGGTTAATACTATGGAAAAAAGAACAAACTACGGCAAAATTATCGCTATAACTCTCGCAGTTATCGCTGCATTTACTGCAATGGCATTCGTCGTATATAAATTATTCGTAAAAGACCTTGCGAAGGTTTATGCTCACGATGACGATTGCGACGACCTCTTCCTTGAAGAGGATGACAACTGCGAATGCGAATGCATCCAGTGCGACACAGCCGCTGACGTTGAATAATTTTGTAAGATAAAGAGCCCACACGGGCTCTTTTTCTTTTGCTTTTTAACCTCTTAATTTCTGTGCTCTTACGTCCGTACCAACGAACTGAAGAATGTGATACTCTCCGAAAAGCCTGCTCGTTATCCTATCGGTATATTTCTTTTTGATATCCTCAAATGAAAGATTTGTACTGATGATAACGGGCTTTTTTCTGCTAAGCCTGCTATTTATGAGATTATAGAGTGTCGAGACCGAGAATTGATTTATCATTTCCGTACCGAGATCATCAATAATCAGCAAGTCGCAATCATAGTACCTGTCAATGAGATCGTTCGGTTCATTAGAATAGTTTTTAAACCTCTGCACCTCAAACGCGGTGAAAAGATCTATAGCACCCGTATAAAAGACGTCATTTCCCTTTTCGATGATGCGCTTTGCAGTCGCGCTTGAAAGATGCGTCTTTCCAAGACCCGTGCCGCCCATCATAAGTATGCTGCAGGATGTGTTCTCGTTAAAATTATCCGCATAATCCACAAGAAAATCACGGTTCTGGCTCATTCTTTCAAAGCAAACGGGACTGTTTCTATAGTAGTTAAGGGAGAAGTTCTCAAACGACTGTTCATTTATCAAATGACCGAATCCGCTGTTTTCAATTCCCGCAAGAACGAGAGCCTCCCTCATACAAGAGCACATCCTTGTGTCAACGTAGCCGGTATCGCCGCATTTTGCACACTCGTATTTAACGTCAGAGTAATCCGCGGGGTATCCGTTAGCCAAAAGAATGCCTGCTCTCTTTTCCAAAAGCGCGGTATTTCTCTCTCTTATCTCCGCAAGTCTCTTCTTGTAATCCTCGCCTGAGGACAAGGATACCGAAAATATCTCAAGACCTGTATTCGAGAGCTGTCTGTCAATTCTTGCGACCTCGGGAAAAAGCGCGTGAAGCTCCTGCTCCCTGCTGAAGGCTCGTTCTCTTGCGATCAGATACTTCTGAGAATATTCTGCGCGTATTTTATTATAAACGTTTCTGTTATAACCCATAAAAACTCCTATTTTTTGTCGGAATAGCTGCGTTTAAGCGCGGCATCAAAGAACTCGTCAACGTTAAAGCTTGAGCCATCTTCCTTCTTTTCCTGCTCGCGCGCTTCAAGAATGGCATTGACACCGTCAATGTCTCTGGCCCCCTCTGCAAACCACTTTTCAAGAATTGCATTAGCATACGGAATGGAGGGCTTGCTCGTAGCCGAAACCGTGATCTCATAAGCCTTTTCTATAACGTCAATATCATATTTGAAATTGGTGATCCAGGCTTCAACACACTTTTTCTCCTTTGAGGTAAGCTTTCTTCCGCCAATGCCAAAGGCATTTCTTATCTTGCCCTCAAGGCTTGCCCTCTCTTCTCTTGAGCGAAGCTCGCTCTGAAGCTCACGCGCATCTGTAAAGCCATCGTCAAGACAGCTTACAGCCATCTTTTCTATATATCGAAGCGAACGCATATCCACCCTTGCCGCATAGTGCATAAGAACGAGGATATAGTCGTTATCAAGTCCAAGATAGTCAACAAGAGCCATAAGGACCTTGATATCTGCCGCAGTAAATATCTTTCCAAGCACGTTCTGGCACTCGTCGATAAGCTCAACAACGTGTCTGTGCTTTTCAAGCAAGGCGTTAAGCTCACTGCTTGTGTACTGCGGAAGCTCACTCAATTTAGTGCGCTTCGGCACAACTGTAGCTTCATCCGTAGCGGGGCTTTCAGCCTTCGTATCAACGGCTGATGCACTCTGATCCTCGTCTATTGAGACTATCCCTGCTCCTCTCCAAAACGCGATCGAGGCAGAAACGTCACCTTCCTCGCAGGAAAGCTCCTTAGCAAGCAAGGCAATCCCACCCTCAGCTCTGAAGCGTTCAGCAGAGCAAAGATGCATCAAGACCTTTATATCAAATTTTTTAGCTTTGTCTATGTATTCTACAGCCGCCCCGGGAAGCACGCATACATCCGTGCCGTAGCTCAAGGCGATCCTTGTTTTATCAGCTTTTTTCATATCAGCCCTTTATCAATCGTTATTTTTTGACACTATTCGATAGTTGAGCGTCATAAGGGAGTCTCCAAGGTGAACGTTCTCAACTACGATATTGCTCTCAAGATTATCAAGCTCCTGACCCGTAAAGTTCCAGATGCCCACCACGTCGGTATCGGCGATCCTCTGCGCCATTTCAAGCGCGTGCTCCTTCGGAAGGGTCAAAACCGCCATATCTACCGTGTGAGTTGCGGCATATCTTTCAAATTCATCGATATGAAGTATCGGTATCTCGTTTACCTTCTGTCCCACAAGACTCGCATCGTTGTCAAATATCGCAACCACGTCGACCCCGCGCTTTTCAAACATATCGTTTTTCGCAAGAGCACGGCCAAGGTTGCCCGCACCAATAATAACAGCCTGAAATCCCGCGCCAACACCCAAAAGCTCGCAAATACGCGCGTAAAGATAGTTAACGTTGTATCCGTATCCCTGCTGACCGAAGCCGCCAAAGCAGTTAAGGTCCTGGCGGATCTGGCTTGCTGTAATATTCATTCTCTTTGAGAGTTCTGCAGAGCTTATCCTGCTCTTTCCCTCGCGAATAAGTATGCGAAGATATCTGAAGTATCTCGGCAATCTCTTGATAACTGCGCTTGACACGTTATCCTTCGCAGTAGCGGTGTTCTCATCAAGTGCGTTGATATTATCTTTTTCCTTCATAGTAGTACCTCTCTTGTATTATCATCGTTAATTCTTAAGTTTTACACAGGCAAATTCCTTATAAAAGCTTGTACCTATCAAGTTTTCCACAATTTCCACAAAGTTTTCCACAGGGTGTATGTGGACAAATTGTCGCATTCAGTCGAGTGGAGAATATGCGCTCGCATTAAGATAAGTATCCGCGAAATTACCCTTTTGATACTCATAATAGCCCGCAAGAGCTATCATAGCACCGTTGTCACCGCAAAGCGCCTTCTCGGGCATCGCAAAGTGGATATCGCGCTTTTTGCACAAACGCTCAAGCGCTGAGCGAAGATGCGAATTTGCCGCAACACCGCCCGATATCGCAAAGCACGTTGCTCCGCTTTTTTCAAGGGCTGCATCCACCTTCTGCACTATTCCCTTAACTACCGTTTCGGTGTATGAAGCCGCAACGTCCGCAAAGCTTATTTCAATTCCCTTTTGAGTATTGCTGTTTATATAGTTGAGAGCACTCGTTTTAAGTCCCGAAAAAGAAAAATCAAGATTGTCACCCACAAGTGCAGGAGACGGGAATTTTATAGCCTTGGGGTCGCCCTCGTATGCAAGCTTATCAAGAGCCGCACCGCCGGGGTAAGGCATTCCCATAACTCGCGCTATCTTATCAAACGCCTCTCCTGCAGCATCGTCGCGCGTCGTGCCAAGCTCATCAAATTCTGCATAATCGAGGACGTGATAAATAGACGTATGTCCACCCGACACCACCAGCGCAAGAAAAGGTGGCTTCAGCTCGGGAGAAGCAAAATAAGCCGCCGCAACGTGTCCCTTGATGTGATCTACGGGAACAAGCGGAATATTGTTTGCAAAAGCCAAGCTCTTGGCAAAATTCACACCCACGAGCAGCGCACCGATAAGACCGGGCGAGCTTGTGACCGCTATCGCAGAAAGGTCCGAAAGACCAATACCGGCAGTGTCAAGAGCCTCGTGCGTGATACGTGAGACCGCCTCAATATGGGCGCGGCTCGCTATTTCAGGCACGACACCGCCGTAAAGACGGTGAATATCTATTTGTGAAGCTACAATGTTTGAGCGAATATAGGGCTTGCCGTCAACAATTTCAACGACCGCCGCACTCGTCTCGTCACAAGAGCTTTCCATTCCTAAAATGTACATAAATAACTTCCTAATCTAAACTTTTTATCATCACAAGAGCATTTTCTCTCGGATCGGTATAAAAATCTTTTCTCTTGCCCGCCTTGAAAAAACCGAATTTTTCATAAAGTGCGATCGCAGGTGCATTGCTCTCACGCACCTCAAGAGAAATGGATGTGATACCGCGTCGCCTTGCTTCCTCAAGCGTCAGCTCTATCACCGCCTTGGCATATCCCTGCCTCTTATACTTTTCTGCGGTTGCAACGTTGATTATCTGCACCTCGTCAAGAACGAGAAGCATAGTGCAATAGCTTGCAAGCTCACCGTCCGCAAGACAAATTGCGTAAAGCGCGCTTTCAGTTTCAAAGAACGTGCTCAGCGAGCTCTCGCTCCAAGGATGAGAGAAGGTCTGCTTTTCAAGCTCCGCGATCAGCGGAATATGCTCCGCACGCGCAAAAAATGCATTCTTCATCATCAATAACCGAAATTACCGCTGAGAGAATCGTCATCGTTTATCCAATCGCGAACGTCGATCACTCTGAAACTCTCCTTGTCATCTCGAACTACCACGAAAGCAATGCCTGCATTTATGACCTGCTTTTTGCACATCATACAGGACGTCGTGTGTGCAACAAGATCATCGCTTACGGGGTCTACGCACGCCATATAAAGAGTTGCACCGAGCATCTGGTCTCTTGGCGCGGCAATTATCGCATTTGCCTCCGCGTGTACGGAACGGCACATCTCGTACCTTTCTCCGCGCGGGATCCCAAGCTTTTCACGCATGCAGAAATTGAGCTCGTTGCAATTTTTCCTTCCTCTTGGCGCACCGTTATATCCCGTTGAAATTATAACGTCGTTCTTTACGATTATAGCACCGTATTTCTTACGCATGCAGGTGCTTCTCTCCGCAACGGTCTGCGCTATATCAAGGTAATAATTCTCTTTTGATATTCTATCCATTTTTGACCTCTTCAAAATAAATATAGCAATACATAGTATATTATAAAATAAAACTCCGATAAAATCAAGTGGTTTTACAAATTTCGATAAAAAAAGAAGGAAGCAGCCGCTTCCCCCTAAAAACATTAATTCATTTTGCCTATTTGATAATTTTTCCGAGGAATTCTTTAAGACGCGGATGCTCGGGTGAGCCGAATATTTCATCGGGTGTTCCGTCCGCTTCTATCCTGCCCTCGTTCATAAATAACACTCTGCTTGCGACCTCGCGCGCAAATTCCATCTCGTGCGTGACAATGACCATCGTCAGCCTTTCTTCGGCAAGCTCTCTCATAAGATCAAGAACCTCACCGACCATCTCGGGGTCGAGTGCGCTGGTGGGCTCATCAAAAAGAACTACCTTAGGCTCCATCGCAAGAGCCCTTACGATGGCTATCCTCTGCTTTTGACCGCCGGAAAGAGTCGAAGGATATGCATTCGCCTTTCCCTCAAGTCCTATCCTTTTAAGCAGCTCCATAGCCCTTGCATTGAAATGCGCCTCGATCTCCTTTTTACTCATTCCCCCTTTTTTCATCTTCTTTCCGTGAATGTGAATGGGAGCAAGAGTAATGTTTTCAAGCACGGTCTTGTTATTGAAAAGATTGAAATTTTGAAAGACCATACCCATATTCTGCCTGTGTACGTTGATATCCACCTTGAGATCAGCAATATTCTCGCCGTCGAACATTATCACGCCCCCGTCGGGATCCTCAAGGCAGTTTATGCAACGGATAAAGGTTGATTTGCCCGAGCCGGAAGGTCCGATAATAACGACCTGCTCGCCCTCGTGTATAGTAGTGCTTACGTTGTCTATGACCGCCTTACCGTCAAACTTTTTAACTAAATTATTAATTTCTATCACTTACGGCAAATCTCCTTTCGATAATTTTTATCACCGCACTGATAATGAGAACAAGCACGATGTATATAAGTCCCATCATAAGGTACGGTATCATACTGTCATACTTAACCATACCCACGTCAAGCAACGCCTTGTAAAGGTCGTATACCGCAATAAAGCTAAGAACGGACGTCTCCTTGATAAGGCTGATAAGCTCGTTTCCGAGCGTAGGGAGAATGTTTTTGACCGCCTGCGGTATAACGATCTTTATCATAGTGGTCGAATAGGAAAGACCGAGAGCCCTTCCCGCTTCCATCTGACCCTTATCCACGGATGAAATACCGCCCCTCATTATCTCGCTGACGTATGCACCGCTATTCATACCGAAGGCTATCATACCCACCGTAAGCGCATCGACGTTCATATCCAAAGCAGGAATTACCACGTAATACATAATAAGAAGCTGTGCAACTATGGGCGTACCGCGGAATACGGCTGTATATATTGTGCAGAGCTTGTCAAGAAGTCTGTAGATAAGCTTGTATTTGGGCGCGACCTTAACTATAGCGATAAGTGTTCCTATAAACGTGCCGATCACAAGACCGACAAGCGCGACCTTGATCGTATTCCAAAGACCGAGCAGTAAAATGCTTAAATAATACTCGTTTGAAAGAGTCTCAAAAAAGTTATTCAGCTTTGCAACAAGATTAAGACCCACTTCCCCGTTAACTGCATCAACTATAGCTATCGCGGGTGCTTCATCGAGCAATACGGCATAGAGGTTGCCGTTGAGCAGATCGTTAAGAGCTACCCTTGCCGTGGAATATGCCTTGCCCTCAATATTAGGAAAGCCTTCAAATCCCCACACATCGTCACCGTTGAGATAAAGCATCGCCGTAGTCGCGCTTTGATATCCGATGCTCTTTCCCTCAAGAGATCTGAGTATCTCCTCTGCCTCAGAGACAGTAGTACAGTTATCAAAATCACGGTTGTCAGAGCGCACGATGATCCTTTGCGACGTGCTGAAATACCCAACGGAAAAATCATACGCCTCTGCTCGCTC
>CALGCW010000124.1 GCA_937884385.1 uncultured Clostridia bacterium
AAAAATAATATTTTTCTTCTCTTTGTAACTTCTCCCCAACAAAATAAATCTATCAGCAAACGCCCTGCGCCTTCATCGCCTCGGCGACCTTAACGAAGCCGGCAATATTCGCGCCTGCAACGAGGTTACCGCCCACGCCGTATTCCTTAGCCGCCGCAGACGAGCTTGCATAAATATTCTTCATAATATTGCGAAGCTTTTCGTCTACCTCTTCGAAGGTCCAGGAATATCTCATTGAGTTTTGTGTCATTTCAAGACCGCTTGTCGCCACGCCGCCGGCATTCGCCGCCTTTGCGGGAGCAAAAAGCACACCGTTACTCAGCAAGAATTCAACCGCATCGGGAGTCGTGGGCATATTCGCACCCTCTGCCACCGCAAAGCAACCGCCCGCAACAAGAGCCTTCGCACTTGCGAGGTCAAGCTCGTTCTGAGTTGCGCAGGGAAGTGCAATATCACATGGAACGGACCAGATATTCTTGCAGCCCACCCTGTAGATCGCGCCGTCTCTCTCTGCGGCATATTCGCTGATGCGCGCGCGTCTGTTTTCTTTTATATCCTTGATGAGGTCGAGGTCGATTCCGTCCTCATCGTAAACGTATCCGTTTGAGTCACTCATCGCAATTACGGTCGCGCCAAGCTCCATTGCCTTCTGCGCGGCATAGATCGCCACGTTTCCGGAGCCGGAAATCACAACGCTCGCGCCGTCAAAGCTCTTGCCCGCGTCACGAAGCATCTCACTTGTGAAATAACAAAGACCGTAGCCCGTGGCTTCCTTCCTTGCAAGAGAACCGCCATAAGAAAGACCTTTGCCGGTAAGCACTCCAACGTGCTCGCCGCGAAGTCGCTTGTATTGACCGAACATATATCCGATCTCTCGCGCACCCACACCGATATCCCCCGCAGGAACGTCCGTGTCCGCGCCTATGTATTTAGAAAGCTCCGTCATAAAGCTCTGACAAAAGCGCATTATCTCGCCGTCACTCTTGCCCTTGGGGTCAAAATCCGAGCCACCTTTTCCGCCGCCCATAGGAAGTCCCGTAAGTGAATTTTTAAAGGTCTGCTCAAAGCCGAGGAACTTGATAATGCTCTCGTTCACCGAAGGATGAAAGCGAATTCCACCCTTGTAAGGGCCGATCGCACCGTTGAACTGCACCCTGTATCCGCGATTTACACGCACGCATCCGTTGTCGTCGACCCACGGAACGCGGAACTTTATGACTCTTTCGGGTTCAACAAGCATCTCAAGCACGCCGCACTCCACGTATTCGGGATGCGCGTCGATAACGGGCTCAAGACTTCCAAGCACCTCAAGCACCGCCTGATAAAACTCGACCTCGCCCTCGTTTCTCGCCTTGACTCTTTCAAGAAGAGATAAAATATATTCATTCTTAATTGCCATACTAACTACCTCCTGACCCGTTTGCTTCGGTCTCCTCATTAATTATATGTAATAATTATGCGTATAGATAATTAATTATATCAAAACTCACAACCCCTTGTCAATGACTTGCGCAAAAATAAGTTTATTAAACACTTAACTTTCAAAGCCGTAAACAAAAAGCCGTTTGCGCGAAGTGGAACATCGTTGCGAAGCACATCATTGGGCGCAAGCCCACATCATTGCGACGCACATCATTTGCACGAAGTGCAATCTCGTTTATTTGTGTCTGCCTTGCGGATGAATGATGTTTAGCTAAAACTCAAATGATGTTGCGTGTGCCACGCAAATGATGTTGTGTCCTGCGGACACAAATAGAGCACCCGGAAGGCTCGCTTTGCTCGCAGAGCCGTGCCCGATGGAGTGGTGAGCGCAATCAAAAAGCAAAGGACACCAGTTGGTGTACACCCGGAAGGTGCCTGCGAGCAAAAGCTCTTGGCACTAATTTTGCCTGCGAGGT
>CALGCW010000125.1 GCA_937884385.1 uncultured Clostridia bacterium
GTTTTTTGGTTCTTTTTTTCAAAAAAGAACATCTTCTTCTCTTTGTCACTTCTCCCATATAAATGCCAATTTATTTTTGCTTCTCAAAAACGAGTTTTCTGCCGTCCTTGCGGCAGGTCAATAATTCAAGCTCAAGCAGGAGCTTTTGCACACTCCAAAGCTTAAGCCCTTTCAGCTTGAGGCATTTTGAAAGCTCATCACGTGAAAACGGCTCGTCTGGCATCAGGGGGAGAACCGCCTTAGCAAGGTCGGAAGAGCTGTTAATGTACTGTGTAGAATAGATCTCGCCTGCGATCCTGTCAACGCTTGTTGCGCGGATCTTTTTATTTTTGCCGTATCCGTCAAGCTTTCGCATCTCGTCTATCTCCATTATTACAAAGCAAAATCTGATTCGCTCGCGACCAAAAAAGTCTCTTATGTAATACAGATCTGAAATCCCGCTTGTCAGAGTTTCGTGCTTTGATGAAAGTCTTGGTGCTTTAACTACCTCGCCCGAGGCTTCGTCAAGCCAGAAGATACGTCGGTTTTTCGCGATCGGTTTGACGATGATGACGTTGTAGTCCGTGTTTTCAAGATAGTATTCAAGCTTTTTGCGAAGAGGAGAAAACGAGCCCGTTTGTATCTCGTATATCGTACCCTCCGAAAGCACGTCGGCAACGTATCTGCCGACCTTTATCTCGTGGCACGCGCGGTCGCGGCAAAATTTGTATTTTAATGAAAGATGCAGATCTCTTTCCATATATGTGGTTATTACTTTTTCGGTTTTTTCGCCCGGCGATTGCATTTTTGTGCTTCTCCTTTCATCAAATTCAAAAAAACTTCGTATAAATATAACAGAAACGTCACAATCAAAATTTTAACACTTTTATTTTATCACATTTTGAGCAAATTATAAATAGTGGATTTGAAATTTTTCTTCAAAAATTCATTTTCCCAACAAAATGGAGGTAAAAAAACAATGATATTTATGAAAAAAAGTCGGCTTCGAGCCACGCTTTGCCTCACGATCACAGTTTTGATCTCCCTTGCCTCTCTTTCTCTTGCAATTTTCGGCGCATACGGACTTATGATCCCCGAAACAGTCTCCTGCTTCTCGGACTCCGATATACCAAGCTACCTTGGCGCAACCTTCGAGTCCGACGGAACGGAAGGTACAGATTGCTCGGTAATGACTCTCACGCACGGAAGCTATAAGCTTTTTGGGGCAATACCTGTCAAAAGTGTCACCGTCGCAACACTGAAGGATCAAAAGGTATTCGTCGGCGGAGTTCCGTTTGGTCTGAAATTTCTCACTAAGGGTGTCACAGTCATTGGATTTGAAAACGAAGAAAACAACGTTGCCTTCAAGGCAGGTATTCGGCTTCACGATACGATAATCAAGGCTGATGGCAAAGAGCTTACCTCTGCCTCCGACCTGATAAAATACGTCGAGGGCTGTGGCGGCAAGGAAATAAAGCTTACCTATATTCGCGCGGGAAGGGAGTTTTCCACAAGCGTAAAGCCGAGCCTTTCCGATAATGAAAAGAAATATAGTCTCGGCATCTGGTTGAAGGATAGTGGTGCGGGCATAGGCACGCTTACTTTTGTCACTGAGGATGGATTATTTGGCGGACTCGGTCACGGTGTTTGTGAAAGCGACACGGGCGAGCTGATAGAAATGAGCAACGGAAGCGTGCTTGGCGTCACGGTAAACGGTGTTATCAAGGGTCAACGAGGCACACCTGGCGAGCTAAAGGGATATTTCAACTCGTCAAAGATAGGAAAGATATTCAAAAACTCTGATTGCGGTGTGTTCGGAGCGCTGACGGCTATTCCTGAATCGATCGCGGATAAAAGCTATTCTATCGGGCTTCGCGGTGAGGTCTGCGAGGGCGAAGCAACGCTCATCTGCACTCTTGACGATAACGTTCGCAGGGAATATTCAATAGAAATATGTGATATCAATAGAAGCGCGACGGGGAATAAGTGCTTCACCGTAAAGATCACGGACGAAAGGCTCATTGCTGCATCGGGCGGTATCGTTCAGGGTATGTCGGGCAGCCCCATCATCCAAAACGGCAAGCTCATAGGTGCGGTCACTCACGTTCTTATCAATGACCCCACAACG
>CALGCW010000126.1 GCA_937884385.1 uncultured Clostridia bacterium
CCGTTGGCGGGGTTAGTGACGCACACGGAAAGATTGATGTGGTTGATAGTTCTGGGACACAAATTGGCGGGCTAAACTCAAACGGTCTACAAATAAATGGGCGTTTTGGTTGGAGGCCATCTGGCTTCTCCAACACAATAATTGGAGATGTTGGCACAAGGATTTACCCGTATAGCATAGTTGAGTGGGTACAACTACCAAACGGGAACTACCACGCTGTTTTGAATACCGCAAGAGGCCTTGGAGGAACAGAAGCTAATCCGTATACAGAGCATAGTCTTAATCTGTATAGCTATCCTCTTACAGGATCGTATGTATCATGGGCAAGATTGCACGTTGACAAGGATCAAGCAGAATTGCAACTGGATGGTAGCGGAAATGGCGCAATCCGGTTAAGTTCATCTGTTGATGTTGGCTCACAATTTGGCGGGCCTGTTACAATGAATAGCACCCTCGACATAACCCAGCGGCGGTGCTATACCACGCTGTCAAGTGCGGGGTGGTACAGGGTAGCGAAAACAGCCTACGAATATGGAGCGTCTGGAACCATAATAAACTTCTACATCGGAAGACCGTATGGGGACACTCCGGCAGAAGCGCACAAAATATCGTTTTTCACCGTTGGCGGCGGGAACAGCGCATTTATTGACGAAATAAGCGATTCAAACTCAATTCTTATTGACTACATTCGTTGCACACATGACAGCGACTATATGTATTTTGATGTGCATTACAACACATCAGCGTCAAATGAAGTCTATGTGTACTTCGATGTTTACGGGAAAGGGCAGTTAAACGGGACAAGCGTTTCGATGGGCCTTACTTCTGTTGTTTCATCACCGGCAGGAGAAGAGTTGATAGCTTCGTATGAGTTTGCAGAGAAAACAGACCGCATAAGCGACACAACCACAAGCGGCGTTCATACGATTGTTGAAAGAACAGGAAAGCTGATAACCGTAACATTGGAAGCCGCAGGAGGCGTATCGTGTCCGCAAGGCCAATACACAACTGTTGCCACAATTCCGAGCTGGGCGTATCCAAAGTCAAACGTATTCTTGTCTGTTGACCCGTTCGGGGCGAACAACATTATAGGGGGCGTTATAAACACATCAGGAAATGTTCGTTTGTACCCTGTCTTGTCCGCAACAACGTATTACCGCTTCACAATCACATATAAGACGGCATAAGGAGATAAACAATGCAAAAATATCATATCATTGAGTTTCAGGCGTACAACGATGGGCGATGCGCCATTCCAACCCCGCTAAAGGGTTATGAGGTGAATACAAAGGAACAGGAAGATGCTATGGTTTCTGAATGGCTTGGTGTGTGTTCTGTTGCCGCCATTTCTGCTGTTGATACGCATACTGTCGGCATATATGACAGTGAGGGAAAAGTGTACAAGGGTTATATAATGACATTCAGGCACGGGCATGAGGTTGAAGATGCTGAATGAGTTTATCGCCTATCTGAATGAGCAAATCGGTCAGCCGTACCTATGGGGCGGTCAGCACACCCGTCTGACCCCAGACACCTACGAGGCGATCATACACAAGCGCGAGGACGGGCGTGGCGGCTATAAAGACGGGACAAGCTATGCCGATGCGTCCATAGCGTATTGCAAATCCTTGTTCGACATGGGCCTAACGGTACTGTACGCCTACGATTGCTCCGGGCTTGGTATGTACTGGCTCCAAAACGTAAAGCATCTGTATAAGGGCGACGCAAACGCTAACACGATGATGGGCCGTTGCTCCGATTTGACACACTCCGATCCGCCTAAAAAGGGCTGGTGGGTGTTTCGGCAGGACGATAGCGGCAAGGCTACCCATATCGGGTTCATGGTGGACGATGATTGGCTGGTCGAAGCGAAGGGCCGAAAATACGGCGTAGTTGTCACGAAGTTTGCCGCAAAGGATTGGTCTGTCTGGGGAATACCCGATGTGTTCTATGACGAGATTGCCTACCCGGAGCCTGTACCGCCCGAACCGGAGCCGAAGACCAAATACGTAGAAGTTATCGGCAAATCGGTGCGTGTCAGATCGTCCGATTCCGTGCTGGGCCGAACGCAGTTTATCGCGCATAACGAAGCGTGGTACAAGGAAAAGGGTATAAAGCACGGTAACGATACATTCCCGTTCGTTGGCATCGCCCCGTCCGGGTGGTATCAAATCGATGCGGGACGCGGAGAATCGTACATAACGAGCAAGAAAAAATATACGAAGCTGGTAGAGATATGACGGGAATAATTGTAGCTTGTGGCGCGGCACTAATCGGAGCAATCGTATCAATCGTGACGCTGCTTCTGAACCGTAAATGGCAGAAAGAGGACAGGACGGCGGATCGCATTACGGAACTGTCCGGGAAGGTCGATAACGTAGCGTCCGAACTGAAAGCGCATATCGAAGCGAACGAAATGGAGGCGGTTCAATCCGCACGGGTGCGTATTCTCCGATTTGCTGACGAGTGCCGCCGTGAAGAAAAGCACAGCAAGGAGTTTTTTGATTCGGTGCTGGACGATATTGATATATACGAAAACTATTGTGAAAGCCACCCTAAATTCAAGAACAACAAGACGGTTGCGTCAACTAAGATCATAAAAGACCTATACAAGGAATGCGTATTAGGCGATAAATTCATCTAAATTAAAGGAGAATAAGAATGGCTATTTTTACAACCGCTGACGGCAGACAGATTGTTGGGGCGGCACAGGCCGGGAACGAATACAAAGGGTACGCAACAAAGCGTGACATCACAATCCAGCTTACTGCAAACGGCGCAACGCAGGACAGCTTGGATGCTTTGGAGTATCTAAAGGCTTATGCGCTTTATGCAAATAGCGTTGGCAAATCCGTTTTCCCGCCCACCACAAACATCTATATTAGCAACAACGGGACAACTAAAACGGTAGAGGCGGACGATATTACGGTTGACGGACAAAACGTTAGCATCGGCGGATGCGCATGGGACGGAACCGCATGGGACTTTACTAACGCGGGACAGAGTGGCGGCGGCGGCTCCTCCGGCGGCGGGGTGCTGGTGGTGCATGATGTGGACGGTACGCTGGATAAGACATGGCAGGATATATATGACGCTGTTAAAAACGGTACAGTTGTTATCTTTTTGCAGAACATGAGTGACGGCGAAATACAACAGCCTTATCTTGAAAGCATAGCAAGCAATGGTGGGTATGGTGTTTACCTGCACTACCTTGAAAGCGGTGCGTCAGTTGGATTTTTCGCAAACAGCGCGTCTGATTATCCGTCCTCAAACTAACCCCCGCACCTGAAAGGAACAGCGCATGAAACGCGGCCTTGAACGGTGGTACGTATAATTAAAACGCAAAGCAAGAAAGGAGAATAAAACTGTTATGAAGCTATCCAATAAAGCATATGATATCCTGTCCAAAATCCAGCGTTGGCTCCCGGCTATTGGCATCTTTTACTTGGCGTTGTGCCAAATCTGGGGCTTCAAGTATGGGGACGAAGTAAACAAAACAATCCTTGCTCTTGCCGCGTTCCTTGCAGCCACGCTTGAAATCAGCACGGGCCGCTACCATGCAGACAACGCAACCGATTTGATGTATGCGCTTGTAGGTAAGGACGAAGCGGAACAGGACGAAGCGGAGCAGGACGATCCGGAGCAGACCGAGGCCGAATAATGTACCCGGAAACTAAGCCGATACTGTTTAACTGCCAAAAGGAATACGACACCGTTGAAATCTATCCTGTTCACGATTTGCATTACGGATCGGAGCAATTCAATCTCCGAAAGTGGAACGCATTACACGATTTGATCTTGGGCGCACCGAACCGATATGTGGTATGGGTGGGTGACCTGATGGAAAACGCCGTGCCAAACAGCAAATCGAGCGTGTTCGACCAGATGTATACGCCGCAAGAGCAGAAAGAGTACATTACCGCGCTGTTCAAGGAGTTCAAAAAGCGCACAATAGCAATTCTTGACGGCAACCACGAAGCAAACAGATCAGCAAAGATGTGCGGATTATTCCCGTTATTCGATTGCGCCGCGATAGCCGGGATAGAGCCACAATACCGATCCGCCTATGCCGCAATGGATATTGGCGTTGGAACCGATTCGCACGGCATGAAAGGACGGCAGACCCATTACGTAGGGTTCGCTACGCACCGTGCCAAATCGCTCAAATCGTTTGCAAGTGTGGACGCATTGGAAGGGTTTGATTTCTTCCTTACAGGACACGACCACGAAGCGACAGACCATCCGCGTGGGAAATTGATCTACGATTCACGGAATCATGCCGTATCGTTCAAGTCGGTCGAAGTGCTAAATTGCGGGTCGTTCCTGTCCTACGGCGGATACGGCGCACAGGCGGGGTACAGGCCCAAATCGGACAAACTGTACAAACTTGTGTTGCACGGTGGAGAAAAGAAGATAGAAACAGTCGGGTTCTATCTATAATGTAATAAAGTTTCCGGGCTTTTCCAACCCATCCAGCCCGGAGTGGCGCGGCCCCCTCCTACCGCGCATAGCCCCGTGTCTTGCAGATACGGGGCGTTCTTATTTGTGTATAAATTATTTATAATACCACAATATATAGCGGCTTGACAACATACTTTCCAATCATTTACAATTTATTCATAAATGAAAGGAGGGTAAACATATGGGAGCGAAGCATCTAACGTGGAATGATCGACTACTAATAGAGCGTTATATCAAATCGGGCGTATCGGTTTCCGAGATAGCGAAGCGGCTCCACGTTGTACGATCCACTATATACAAAGAGCTAAAACGCGGGTCATACGAACGGCTTGACGGGAAAACGTGGGAAACCAAAACGGCGTACTCACCCGATATCGCACAAAGCCGTTATGAATCCCTTAAACAGAATCACGGCCCGCAATTAAAGATCGGCGCGGATCGCGCATATGCAACAGAAATAGAGAACACAATCATAAACAATCACTACTCCCCATATTCAGCCCTAAATGACATAAAGCGGCGCAATCTGGCCTTTTCCGTCACAATATGCCGCACAACGATCTACAACTACATTAAAAAGGGCGTATTCCTGCATCTAACAATGGCAGACCTACCATGCAAAGGCCAATACAAAAAGCGCAAATACACCCACATAAAAGCGTCCCGTGCCGTAGCGGGAACATCCATTGAGCAACGCCCGGACATTACGGATCGGGCCGAATTTGGGAATTGGGAAATGGACACCGTTATCGGAAAGCAGCGTACTAAGCCGATCCTGCTTGTCCTGACCGAGCGAAAGACCCGACACGAATTGATCCTAAAACTCCCGGACAAAACCGCACGTTCCGCCGTAGCCGCCCTAAACCAAATCGAAAGAAAATACGGCAAGCTGTTTCCCTCCATTTTCAAATCAATAACCGTAGACAATGGGTGCGAGTTCTCCGATTGCGCCGGGTTGGAGCGTTCAATTCGGAAAAACGCGATCCGCACAAAGCTGTACTACTGCCACCCGTATTCCGCCTATGAACGAGGCAGCAACGAAAACCAAAACAAACTGATCCGCCGCTTTCTGCCTAAAGGTACTGACTTCCGCCGCGTACCGCCCGGATATATCCGGGCGGGTGAAACGTGGCTAAACAACTTGCCCCGTAAAGTGCTGGATGGACGGTCAAGCGGCGAACTGTTCCAGCACGAGTTGGATTGCATAAAAGCATTATAGCACGACATTTGAATAAATTATGAACTTGTTTCCTTAACTGTTGACATTTTCAGTCGTGGAGTTTACTATTTGAGGCGACAGGAAACGGAACGCATAAACCGCTTCGTATCGTGTCAAATATGCAAAGATGGGGTGTAGAAGATGGACATTAGAGTATGTGGGGGTATCAGTCTTGGAATCGTTGCGATTTGCGTGACGATGCTCCTAATCAA
>CALGCW010000127.1 GCA_937884385.1 uncultured Clostridia bacterium
AACAAGGTGGGCGATCCTCTCTTCAAGGCGCTCCCCTGTGTCGGAAAGCAGGATAACGCTATCATAACGCGAGCGCAGATATACGAGTCCTTCGAGTCTTGCATCCATCTCAGCCTCATCACCCGTACCGAAATCCACGACAAAGAAATCCGCGATATTCATTATTCCCGCGACCTCTGAAGCATTTTCACTGTCTACAAGGAACGATATGGGGAGCTTCACACCAACGGGGACTCCCTCACACGCAAGCTTCAAGCTTAAAAGGTAGCTTTGATAATGCAGGATATCCTCACCCGTCACCTCGCCCGCAAACTCAATGATGATCTCCGAGAAAACTGACTCCGTCGCTTCTCTTATGAGCAATATCTCACTTGACTGAATTGCAACTCTCTTCTCTGCATCATTCTTTGCGTCGAAATCCGACTTAAAGAGGGCGACCGCATAATCCTGATAATATGCAAAATGATTCCCAAGACGAGTCAGCGTCAGATCCCCGCTTGTGCCAAATGACAGCTCCTCGGACTTTTCCGACGAATAGATAAGAGCACCCGACGCATCGCGAAGCTCAAGATATAGCGCGTTTCCCTTTTCTCTTGCAGAAGAGGTCTGGTTAGAAAGGCTCTCGTCAGCCGTTGCGCCCGACATATCCGCATAATAAGCGTTCAAGGAATTCATTGGTGATACCTTATCGGCACTCGGCGGCTCTATAAGTGAGGGGTCGCCCACAGTCGTAGTCGTATTTTTAGACTCCTCTGCAAGGTCCCCAAGATAGTTCCCAAGAATAATTGCAAAAATCAAAGTGAGAAGCAGACACGCGATAATGATTATGGGTGTGGGGTTGATCTTTTTCTGCCCAAAGCGACCGCTTCGCGAAAGCTTGCCCATTTTGTATGCTTTACCGTTTGATCTCGTTCCGCCTGCCATTTTTTCGCCTCCTTTTTTGCAATTTATACGTATTTTTCTAAAAACACAAGTTTAACATCTTATTTTATCCTATTTTTGTTAACAATGTGTGAACAACTACCTGATAATCGTTGAAAAGTTGCAATATATATGATATAATTATCTAAAAGTTCAAATGCATTTTCCATTGATATATAAAGGAGACAGCTATGAAAATTCTTCACATTGCAGACCTTCATCTTGACAGCGCCTTTTCCGGCTTTGATAAGGATACTGCAGATCAAAAAAGAGAGGCTCTGCGAAACTGCTTTTGCAAGGCTCTCCGCGTCGCAAAGGAGCGCGACGTTTCCCTTGTCCTGATACCCGGTGACCTTTTTGACACCCCATACTGCACTCTCACAACGCGCAAAAAGGTATTTGAGGCTATAGAAGACTTTGCACGTCCCGTAGTAATCGCTCCCGGAAACCACGATTACTATACCAAAAACGGCACATATACAGACCGTTCCCTGCCCGAAAACGCCTTCGTTTTCACCTCAAACGAGCTTGGCAGATTTGACTTTGATGAGCTTGGTGTCAGCGTTATAGGCTACGCCTTCACCTCGGACAGATACGAAAGAAGCCCTCTCGACGAGCAGCCTCCCCTTTCCGATACAAATATAAATATCCTCTGCGCTCACGGTGAGCTCTGTACCGGTTTTTCAAGATACGCGGCAATGACCCCCTCGCAAATTGCGGAAAAAGGCTTTACCTATGCCGCACTCGGTCACGTGCACATCGCTCCCGAGCCACAAAAGCTTGATCACTCCCTTATCGCATACAGCGGATTTCCTCAAGGCAGAAGCTTTGATGAAACAGGCGAGGGCGGCGCTTACATAGTTGATATTGACACAGAAACACGCGAAGTGATGCTTGAAAGAATAACGCTCTCCGAGCTGGTATACAAAATAGACAGGCTTGACGTCACGAATGCTTCAAGCAACGAAGACGTCATCGAGGCAATAGACCGTCACGCGCGAGATAAGGGTTATAGCGGCAACGTCGCCCTTCGAATCGTTCTTGAAGGATCGGTCGATGCCGCATACACCGTCAACAGCGGAGCAATAGAAGCCGCGAGCGAGCTTTCTTACCTAGCGCTTCTGCAGGTCAGAAACAAGACCGTAGCCACGCTTGGACTTGAGCACCTTGAGCGTGATATGACCATCCGCGGCGAGATATACCGTTCGCTTCTGCCAATGCTGCGCTCTACCGATCCGCAGGATCGGGAAAAGGCGTCCTTGGCGCTGAAATTCGCCCTTAACGCACTCGATAAGCGAGAGCTTGGGGTCGATTGACTTTTGATCGAAGATAGGATAAATTATGAAGATTACAGAAATCAATATAGTCCAATTTGGAAAGCTTAATAACCGCGTAATAACCCTTGACGAGGGCTTTAACATCATACGCGGTGATAACGAATCGGGAAAATCCACCGTCCTTGCATTCATCAAATTCATTCTCTACGGTGTGGGCAGAAAAAGCCCCTCCGTCACGGTCGGCGAGCGCGAACGCGCTCTGGCCTGGTCCACGGGCACGGCGTCCGGCTCATTGACGGTCATCGACGAGAATAATAAAAAATACCGCATTGAGCGCACCGGGCGCGAGGGTGCACGCGGAGTATACTCCGACAAAGTAAGGGTCCTCGACCTGCAAAACAGCACTGATGCTTTTGACGGAGAGATCCCCGGCGAACATTTTCTCGGGATCAGCGCGCAAGCCTTTGACAGTATGTGCAATATGCGCCAGCTTGAATGTGCAAGCATCAGCCCCGAGGCGGTAAGGACCGTAATAGACAATATACTCTCCGGCGGTGACGAGAACACCGACGTATCTGCCGCCATCAAGCTGCTTGACAGCGAGCGCCGCAGGCTTCTCCACACTAACGGAAAAGGCGGTCTGGTATTTGAAAGCGAGCTCGAGCTTGAACACCTCAGAAGTGAGCACCGCGGTGCGGTACTTGCTGAAAACGATAGCATCAAAGCGCGCGACGAGCTCGGCAGAGTTGAACTGGCACTTGCCAAGGCTCGTGACGAGCACGAGATCGCGCAGAGAATGTGCGATCTTTGCGAGGACGTTTCAAGGCTCGAAAAATTTAATGAGCTACGAAAGCTTCAAAATACTGAAAGATCTATAAGAGATGAGCTGTCCGCCCTTCATACGGGAACGGATTTCAATACCGCTTTTGCAGATTATGAGACGCTTGCAAGCCTTTCGGGAGTTGCCGACTCCCTTCGCAAAAGCCTTGCCGAAAAAGACTCTGCAAACGATGAGCATTCTTCCCTTTCAAAGCGTCTTGAAGGGCTTACACACGAAAACAGCGACGCGCTTTGCGAGCTTGTGGACGAATTCGGTTCACCGAGGAGCGCTGTATCCTTCCTTTCTCTCAAGCGAAAGAAAAAGTCCAATTCCACGTTTATGCTCACGGCATTCGGCATATGTGCGGCAGTGCTCTTCATCTTTGCCGCAATGCTTGCCTTTGCTATGGGCAACGGTGCGGGCGGCACGACCGTAGCATTTTTGGGTGCGGTCATCTTTGCAGTTGCAGTCGTGTTCTATAAGCAACTGAGCGATGCAAAAAGAGAACTCTCTGCCTTTGTGCAAAAGCTTGGAGATGAGCTTTCCGCGCTTGGAGAGTCGGAGCTGCAAAGCAGGCTTCAAGCAGTATATGACAGCAGAAACGAGCGCTCACAAGTAAATAAGGAGCTTATCCGCGCTTCAATGAGAGTTTCTCTTGCTCAAGAAAAATATGAAGCGGACCTATCTCTTGCAAAGGAATCTCTCACAAGGCTCGGCGTCGCGTTCTCGGAAGCTGAAATAGTCTCCGCACTTGACTCCACGGCAGAAAGAGTGCGCGCGTTCATTTCTCTTAAGAGTAATCTTGAGGAAAAGCTTCGCGACAACATCGCTTCACAGAATTCAATAAAAGCAATGCTTGAACGATTCAACGAAAACGAAATAAGAGCAAGAATAACTCCCGAGATCGAAGAAAAAGTAAAAAATACTCCCTTTGACCGACTTAAAAGCGAACGCGACCTTGCCTTGCACAGAGTCAATCAGTTTAATCAGTATAAAGCCGGCATTGAGAGGACGCTGCTTTCGGGCAATTCGCGCAGAAGCTCCGATGAGATCTTCCCCGAGATAGAGGCGCAGGCGGAGCGACTTGAAGCACTGAAGCTTCGACTTGACGCAGTCAAGCTCGCTGCCCAAGCGATCAACTCTGCATCCTCAAGTTTGAAGAGTGACATCACACCCCGCATAAGGGACAACGCTCAAAAAATGCTCTCCACCCTCACCGCAGGTAAATATTCAGAGCTTATTATGGACGAAAATATGACCCTCTCCGTATTCGCGGACGGTGCAACCCGACCAATAGAGTATTTGAGTAAGGGCACTCTTGACACTGCGTATTTCTCAGTTCGACTCTCGCTTACAAACACACTTCTGGCGGAAAAAGAACCTCCCCTCTTTATGGACGAGGCACTCTCCCAGCTCGACGACGGGCGCGCCGAAAATCTTCTCCGTGCTATCGCGGAACATTCAAAAAACGCGCAATGCGTTCTTCTTACCTGTCAGAATCGCGACGTTGAAATGGCAAAGCGGATCTGCCAAACGAATGTTATTGAAATTTAATATCAATACAAAAGACGGATATCAAGCGATATCCGTCTTTTACTTAATCGTATTTTGCTCTTGGCCCACCGATATATTTCGGTCTGGTACGGGCAAACGTGAGACTTGCCTCCCCTAATCTCTTCACGGAAAGACGCACGGGTACGGCAACTGCGCGCAAATGCATTCCTATAAGGGTCGAGCCTATGTCCATTCCCGCGTGAGCCCTGACGCTCTCCACAACGACCGGCTCACTAAAGCCGCAGTATGCGGCACTTGCAAACGAGCCTCCCGCCTTAGGTTGAGGAATTACGGATACTATCTCAAGTCCGTATCTCTCTGCGCATTCCCTTTCGACCACGAGCGCTCGGTTAAGGTGTTCACAGCATTGAGCCGCAAGAAATATTCCTCTTTCGGCAAGCACAGGTGCAATACCCTCGTAAACCGCACTTGCGGCGTTGAGATCAGAGCCCTTTCCGATGGACTCACCAACTATCTCGCTTGAAGAGCATCCAACCACTAAAATCTCACCCCTCTTCAAGGGCGCAACCGCTAAAAGCTCTTCAACTATTCTTTTTGACTCATTCAATATCCGTTCGTACATATCTTCACCTCTATAAATCAAGGGCTCTCTGATATGAGAGCCCTTTGAATTGTAATTATTCAGCGTCTGTAGCCTCAACTGTTTCTTCAACAGCTTCTTCAACTGCTTCCTCTGCGGGAGCAGCCTCTTCAACTACCTCGTCCTCAAGGAGAGCACGGATAGAAAGGCTGATCTTCTGCTTTTCGTTATCGATCTCAATAATCTTCGCGTCAACGATCTGACCAAGCTCAAGAACGTCTGCAGGCTTGGAGATTCTCTTGTTAGCGATCTTGGAGATGTGGATAAGGCCGTCAACACCGTCCATGATCTCTGCGAATGCACCGAAGGGCATCATATTAACGATCTTAACGGAAACGATGTCACCAACGTTATAGCTGTTTGTGAAGAGCAACCAGGGATTTGTATCCTCTGTCTTATAGCCAAGAGAAATTCTCTTTGTTTCTCTGTCAAAGGACTTAACGAAAACTGTGATAACGTCACCTACTGCAACAACTGCAGAGGGATGCTTGATAGGTCTCCAGGAAAGCTCGCTTACGTGAACCATACCGTCAACTCCGCCAAGGTCTACGAATGCACCGTAGGATGTAAGAGAACGAACTGTACCTGTGTACTGCTTGCCCTCTTCGATGTTTGCCCAGAACTCTGCCTCAGCCTTCTTTCTCTCTTCGCGGAGAATTACGCTGATAGAGCCCTTAGCCTTCTTATTATCAACCTCGGTAAGTCTGAACTTAACAGTCT
>CALGCW010000128.1 GCA_937884385.1 uncultured Clostridia bacterium
TTCATGAGATGATCTACGAGGAGGATGCAGTATGAGAATCCTTGAAGAATTTTGGTACGGCAACATCGAGCCAACCGAGTATGACACATCCTCTTGTAAAGAATACAAGAAACTATTGGAG
Source organism: uncultured Clostridia bacterium (assembly GCA_937884385.1). Classification (GTDB taxonomy): domain Bacteria; phylum Bacillota; class Clostridia; order Oscillospirales; family CAG-272; genus RGIG4608. The sequence continues at coordinate 122 of CALGCW010000128.1, forward strand.
CTGATTTGCAGGAACGAAGAAAAACTCAAAGCCGCTATGACGGACGAGCAGAAAGAGCTGTTTGAAAAATACACGGATAGTGTGCGAGAGTATCAAACCATCACAGATTGTCTGATATTCCAAAATATCTTTAAGCTGGGTGCAAGAATGATGTTAGCGGTCATGGAAGAATAATCGAATATACCAAGTAGGGACTTGTGCTCAAATCGGGCACAAGTCCTTTTTGCTCCGCTCAAGCAAAAAACAGATTAGGTATTCTCAATCGCAAAGTTTAATTTGCGTTCGCAAATATAAAATTTGCAAAACGGGTAGAAATTTTCACATTTTTGTGTTATAATAAAGAAAACTGGGCGATTTAGTACAAGGAGGGCTTCCATTATGCGTATCAGCTACAACAAGCTCTGGAAGATGCTTATTGATAAAAATATGAAAAAGAGTGATTTGAAAGAAAAAGCTGGCATATCCCACTTTCTCCCCTTGCTGAACAAAAACGAATCGTTGCCAAATTGGAAGAAATCCTGCCGTTGTGCGAACGGTTGAAATGAGGTGAATAGCTATGTTTGATTTTTTGTGGACCATACTGTTAGGCATAATAGGAGGTATTATTTCAAGTGTTATTGTTTCAAGAGTGTTTATGATTCAAGGCGAATATCAACAACAAGTTAAATTCGTTGAGAGTATCATAAGAAAACTTGGAATGATAGCAGGATACTTGTCTGCATGTAGAGCCGTTTTCGAGGTTTCATATGATCAGGACGTTCTCATCGAGAACGAAATGAAAGAAAAAGGGTATAAAGATGAGATGGAATACTATGCCGCTCACAGAGACAAAGACTGGATATCAGCAAGTGGGATATTAGAAACCTTCAAGTCGCATTTATTGAAAACTGCAGAGACAACGAATGAAGAAATACTTAATTCCAATATTACGGATAGTAAATTGTACGGATTGCTTGGTGATATTAGAGATTATCTGCACAGCATAGAGTCAATTAAAGATTTGAATTTTTCAGTAATCAACGAATTAAGGAAAAAAGAACAAAAGTTACTTGATGAGTTTGAAAACTGCAAACGTGTTTCGGGCAAGCAATTGATGAAGCTTGTGCTAAAGGACAAGCTTATGATTGTATTGTATGTTCTTGTTGGACTCTTGATTGCTACAACAGGCTTGGCTTTTGCGTTTGGATGGTGAGTCTCTGTTATCAAGAAAATTATCTTATCGGTGTGTGACCGGCTGAAATGAGGTGAAAAAATATGGCTTCTTATAGAAAACCGAACATGTCAAAAATCAACAGTCAAATGAGAAAGCTAAAATCTGCAACCAGCCAATTTGAACGTAATGCCAATCGTGCAATAAATGAGTTGAAAAGTCTTGAACGTAAGGCAAAATCATATCAAAGCAAACTCCGTTCATCATCTATACCAGCATTGTCAACTATGCCGTCTTTGTACCTCGGTGCAAATCACGACGATGAAGTAGAGGCGTTCCTTTACGATGATTATGAAAAAGAATATGATGTCTTCATCTCCCATGCATCGGAAGATAAAGACGATGTAGCAAGACCGCTTGCAGAAGCACTCAGAAATAACGGTCTTACAGTATGGTATGATGAGTTTGAATTGAGAATCGGAGACAGTCTTCGCAGAAAAATTGACAAAGGTATTGCCAATAGCAATTTTGGGGTTATCGTTATCTCCCGAGACTTCATCAACAAAGGTTGGACAAACTATGAGCTCGATGGGCTGATTACACGGGCTGTAAATGGCGAGCAGACCATGTTGCCTGTTTGGCACAATATTACAAAGCGAGAAGTGATCAACTACAGCCCTTCGCTTGCTGATAAGCTGGCACGTAGCACTACCGATTTTACCGTAGAAGAAATTGCTGATGAAATCGCAGATTTGATTCAAGAAAGAAAAGGTGCTTAGATGAATTCACAATAAATCGAGGTAATATGAAATGGACGAAAAAATACTATATCGACTAAATGACAGAATTTCCTTTCGGCGGTGCTCCTTAGCTGATGGTATGCGTGTATCCTATGGTGATTGCACGAATTTTTATACCAAGGAACAGAATTGGACTACCTATTACGGTTGCAAGCAAGATGGATTGCACTTTCATTGTACACAACATCCGGAAATCGAACTAACACAAAAGGTAGACGGAATCGGAACCGTATATTATTCGTGTCCTCGATGCAGTCCGACAACATTTGAAATTGAAAACGAACACGCTTTGCGAAGCGAATGTTTGAGAATGCTAAACATCCCTGACTTCAAAGGCGCAAAGCTAATTCGATTAGATGATTGGTATGTTCATGAGGTTCGAGAAAAGAAAAAGAATGAGTCAGGATACTGGATTACGACCGATGTAAAGACAGACAAGGATGGAGATACTATTATTGTCGTCTATGTTGGTCACAAAGATTCTAAGGAAAAGGCTCAGTTCTTCATAAAACCTGAAAAGGGGCAGCTCACAAGCGATCATAAAGATATGGATCCGGCAAAGGTATTATCGAAGATCGAAGTTCGATTCAAAGACAGGAAATTAACGCAAGAGTATTCCGAGTAAACAAACAACCATGTCCAAGGCACTAACCGTAAAAAAGTTAGTGCCTTGATTTTTGTTTTGATGCAAATTTAATTTCTACACAACCTGAGTAGAAGTTACAGTCAGACTTCTCTGCAAGTTGCGTAGAAGTGATTTTGACTTCGACACAACTTGTGTCGAAGTTAGCTATTCAACTTCTGTCCAAATTGGACAGAAGTGCGGATTTAGACTTCCAACCAACTTGGTCGGAAGTAGATCTTGAAAATCCTGCCCAAGTTGGACAGAATTATTTTTTGCCCGTTGATACTTCTCTTGAAAACGTCCTAACAGGTAGAGAAATTTTTCTGTATCGGTTGAAATTTACCTTTTGAAATTCCGAATATAGTGAGATGGCTTCGCAACCTTGACGGCACAGCACATTATCTGTATAATAATGGCACAGCGGTACACCGCTACATAACAACTGAATAAAAATGTTCAACCCATAGTAATGAAGTCGGAGCAATCCGACACAGCATCGGTATGCTATGAAAATACCGAACTGCTCCACCACGCCTTTGGTTCTGTTGGTGGGAGCAGGAAGAAAGCAGAACCCGACTTTGATCCTCAGAGCCGATTACATAGAACATCATTTTGAAGCGAGAGCCACGCTCCCGCCGATTCTTGGTGCTCTGTGTAATCGGCTCTTTTTGTTTTTTCTACATCCAACAACTGAATGACCGTCCGAATGGGATATGACTTTGCGATGACATGAGCGAAGCGACGCCGTCCCTTGAAAACAGTCGTTTTTAAGCATTTTTCAAAATAACTGTTTTACGAAGCTCCGCCAATATCGGAGCTTTTTTCTTAATTTTACACCCAATAAACAAAACTTTACACCCTATTTTTACACCAGCAGTACACCATATACAAGAAAAAAGATATTCAAAATACTAATTTTTCGCACGAAACGCATATAAAAAGGCTTATTTCGCACAAAAAACACCGTATTTTTGATGGTTTTAACATAATTTAATCACTACTTCACTTCTCCTAAGGGTTAGTTATGGGTTCGATTCCCGTTGGGAGTGCCAAAAAGGCATAGCCACTTCAGTGGCTATGCCTTTTTGATTTTCCCTTCGTTAATCGATCCATCACCGAACGGTTTACCGTTCGGGATTGGGGGCGCATTTTTGACCTGACGACGATTGCCGCTAGCGAGCAATCTCGTGGGCAAAAATAGTTCGCGAGTTAACGAGCGAACCTTCCCGTTCTATAATTCGTACCTTCAGTGGCTATGCCTTTTTGATTTTCCTCCCTTGATCGCCCCATCTTTTTGCAAAGCAAAAATTGAGTTCGCAATTTCGGCTAAGCGACGGTCTGCGCTCGCGTAAGACCTCGCAGACGAAATTAGTGCCAAGAGCCTTTGCTCGCAGGCACTTTCCCTGTTTGCGAGCGCAAAAAAGCAAAAAGACCGCCAAAGCGGTCTTTTTTGCCTTATCAAAGATTATAATATCTGTCAAATTCAGCAGGATGAGGAATTTTCGCAAGTTCTGCACACTCCGCGCGCTTCGTCTTAACAAAATTCTTCAAAAGCTCCTCGGGGAATACGCCGCCCACAGTGAGGTAGTCGTGATCCGCCTCAAGCGCATCAAGAGCCGCATCAAGGGAGGTGGGCAAGCCCTTAAGCTTTGCCTTCTCCTCGTCGGAGAGATGGAAAAGATTGAAGTCATAGGGACCCCAACCCTCCGCGTGAGGATCGATCTTGTTCTTCACACCGTCAAGTCCTGCCATAAGGATCGCCGCATAGCAGAAATAAGGATTGCAGGTCGCGTCGGGGTTTCTGAGCTCAAAGCGACGCTTATCGGGACTCTTTGCATAAGCAGGAATTCTGATAACCGCACTTCTGTTGGACGTAGCATATCCAACCGTCACGGGCGCTTCAAATCCGGGTACGAGACGCTTGAAGGAGTTCGTAGAGGGATTCGTGATAGCGCAAAGAGATGCGATATGCTTCAAAATTCCGCCCATAAAGTAATGTGCGGTCTCGGAAAGATGTGCATAACCGTTATCGTCGGAGAATACGGGTACGCCGTCCTTGAAAAGAAGCATATGAACGTGCATACCGCTTCCCGCCTCGCCGTAGATGGGCTTGGGCATAAAGGTCGCTGTCTTGCCGTATTTGAGAGCCGTATTGTGAATGATATACTTTATCATCATCGTCGCGTCAGCCATATGCAACACCTCGCCAAGCTGGGGCTCGATCTCAAACTGACCGGAAGCCGCAACCTCGGGGTGGTGATAGTTGATCTCGATTCCCGCGTCCAGCATATGGAGGCACATTTCGCTTCTGCACTCGTATGCGACGTCAAAGGGCTTTGCAATGTGGTAGTTCTTCTGCTTCGGGACTACAACGCCATTGCCTGCAACAGAGCTGTTCCAATAGGACTGGTCTGCGTCAACGCTTGCGGAAATATCGTTAGCGGATACGTTCCAGCCCACGTTGTCAAAAAGATAAAACTCAAATTCGGGAAGTATCTTCATCTCGTCGGCAACGCCGCTTGCCTTCATATAGTCAACCGCAGCGCGGATGATATTTCTGGGGTACTGAGGGAGGGGACGGTTTACGGGATAATCAATTATCATCGCATTACCCGTCATAGAGAGTGTGGGAATTTCACAGAACGGATCGATAAGTGCCGTGTCGGGATCGGGAATGAACACCATATCGCTCTTTTCGACTACCGCATATCCGTAGTTGGACGCGTCAAAGCCAATACCGCTTTGCATTACCTCCTCGGAAAAGTTCTCTGCGGGGATCGTCACGTGACGGTACTGACCGTTGATGTCGACCATCTTGAAGTCAACCATCTTAATTCCCTTTTCTTTAATAAGTGTCAAAATATCTTGAACGCTTTTTGCCATAACAGACCTCTTTCTTTCGAAATTTAATTTATCCTATACATTATAGCATAGTCAAAAGATTTTTGCAAGACCCATTTACGCAATTACATATAAAACCGCACTTCAGGCGCGCCCTTGCATTTCCTTCATCCTTCGCAAGATATTCTCAAGCGCGCTTTTCTTAATACGGGTCGCACTGCGCAAGCTTACCCCCACCCTGTCTCCGCTTTTTTCAAGCGTCAGCCCTGCGATATAATAGTTGTAAAGCAACGCTCTCTCAAGCGGATCTTCAAGAGACATTATTGTCTCCTTGACCTTAAGCGACTCTAAAAAGACGATGCTATCGTCAATTCCCAAGGGCGCGTTCGCACTGCGGTGCGTGCCTCGAGTGGCGTTATACCGCCTGTATGACCTGAAGAGCCTGTCAAGCTCGACCCGCGAGAGCGCCGCCCATCCCTTAACTATTTTTTCTTCCATCAACATCATCCTTTCCTTTGTTAAGATTTCTTACCGATATACTCAATTTCAGAACATTTGTTCGCTTGCAAGGGCTAATAAAATACTCCGTCAAGGGAGCATTTCGAAAAAATCCTTAATATCCGCGCAGCCGAGAAAAGCGAGAAGCTCGGGAGAAACGAGCTCGTCCGCACATTCTGCGCAGACCGTCTTACCGTCGTATGAAAACATCGCCTCACCGTCGTACAGCCTCGATTCACAGACCGAGCACTCACCGCACGGATCACCGAGCCCTACAATATGCCCATCAAAGCTCGGGCAGCTTGAGGGGCAAACGTATTGACCGCAAACCTTACACATATTTATCACTCCTTTGCCATTTGTACTTGAAATTTTAATCAAAATGTAGTATAATATTTGAGTTAGAGCAAAAATTACCTGCTCTTGACTCCGCATCGGAGAGAAACGGTGAACAAATGTTCTTTTTGTTAGATTATATATCATAACTTCCCTTTTGTCAAGGGGTATTTTCGATTTTTTAAAACTTTCAGAAAGGTGTAGTCAAATGCTTGCAATTACAGTAAACGAACTCGGCGTCTCCTTTGGCGCGCGCGACATTTTCAAAGAAATAAGCTTTGCTCTTGAGGAGAACGACAAGCTCGGCATCATAGGCACGAACGGTTGCGGCAAGTCCACGCTTTTCAAGGTCATCCTCGGCGAGCTTGAGCCAAGCAGCGGCAACGTATTTATAGCTAAAAACAAAACCATTGGGATACTTACGCAGGACTGCGCCTTCGAGATATCCGATCTTGTTGGAAGAAGTGCGCTTGAGCAAATGTATGCCGCCTTCCCCGAGCTTATCCGTATGGAGGAGAAGCTCTCTGCCCTGGAAGAAAAAATGGCGCTCTGCACCGATAGTGCCGAGCACATCAAGCTCTCGGACGAATATCACGGGCTCTACACTCGCTTCGAATCCCTTGGCGGCCTTGATTATAAGAGCCGCTGCGCGGGCATACTGCTCAAAATGGGATTTGATGAGCGCGCGCTCGCCCTTGACGTAGACAAGCTCTCCGGGGGTCAAAGAACGAGGCTTGCACTTTCAAAGCAGCTCTGCCGCGAGCCCGACCTGCTCCTTCTCGACGAGCCGACCAACCACCTTGACATTGAGACGGTTCAGGTGCTTGAAAGCTATATAAAGAATTACAAAAAATGCGTGCTCATCATTAGCCACGACCGTTATTTCCTTGACCAGGTGACAAACAAAACACTTGCGATGGAGTTTGGCGAGGCAAAGCTCTACAACGGCAACTACACACAGAGTATGAAGCAGCGCGATATTGACCGTGAGATCGCGGAAAAGCACTATATCAATCAGCAACGCGAGATCGCACGCCAAGAGGCCTACATAGCGCAGCAACGCGCGTGGAACAGAGAGCGCAACATCATTGCCGCAGAAAGCCGTCAAAAAATGCTTGACAAAATGGTAAAGCTCGAAAGGCCTAAGGAGGCTCCGAAGCCCGTAAAGATAAAATTCCGCCAGGCAATACCAAGCGGAAACGAGGTCCTTCGCGTAGAAGGGCTTGCAAAATCCTTTGGAGAAAAAAAGCTGTTTGAGAATATGAGCTTTCTTATCAAAAAGAGTGAGCGCGTTTTCGTCATCGGAAAGAACGGAAGCGGAAAATCCACGCTTTTGAAGATGCTTGTGGGCGTGTGTGACCTCACTGCAGGAATAATCGAAGCAGGCTACAACGTTGAGATTGGATATTTCGATCAGCAAAACCAAAACCTCACCGAGTCGAATTCCGTGCTCGACGAGCTTTGGAACGCATATCCCGAAAAGCGCGAATTCGAGATAAGAAGCGCGCTTGCCCGTTTTAAATTCAATCAAGAGGATTGCGAAAAGAACGTCTCGATGCTTTCGGGCGGTGAAAGAGCAAGACTCACACTTGCAAAGCTTATTTTGTCCCCGATGAATTTGCTCATCCTCGACGAGCCGACAAACCATCTTGATATTATGTCTCGCGAGGCGCTTGAAGCGGCACTTGAAGAGTTTGAGGGCACGATCCTCATCGTCAGCCACGATAGATATCTCGTCAATAAGCTCGCAACGAGAATTATTGAGATCGACAACGAAAACACAACTGGCGCGTCCTATATAGATTACCCTGTTTTCACCGTTGGCAATGCCTTTGCAGAGTTCATAAACCATAAAACGAGCCACACAGTCGCTCCCCCATCACGCGAGGCGGAAAAAGCGCCCACCGCGCAAAAGGAAGACTTTCTCGCAAGAAAAAAGCAGGCATCCGACGCGCGTAAGGAGCAAAAACGCATCGAGAACCTCAAGCACGAGCAAGAAAAGATCGAAAAGGAGCTTGAACAGATCGAAGCAGCTCTGTTTGGCGAAGCCTCAACGGACTACAAAAAAGCCGCCGAGCTCACCGCCAGAAAAGACGCCCTCGAAGAACGCCTTATGGAAATTTACGAGGAGCTGGAATAAAAAATAGTGCACAAAGAGGAGGCAATTGCCCCCTCTTTTAAATTGCATTATTGATATATATAGCTTTCGTCTGGAAATACTATATAAAAATGCGGCATTGATGATCCTGAATACCAATTATCCTCCCAAACGATAGCATTCCATTGCTCCGGCGTTCCTTCAAAATATATATATGAAGGAAGGGTTTTATGGGATGAAAATGAATAATCATTAACAATTGCCAGTGAACTAGGCACTTTAATTGACTCTGTCTGCATGCTTGCAGGATATAATATCAATATGGTTTCATCCTTTGTATAAAGCACACCGTCAATAGTTGTATAATGATTATTATGCTCACTCACTTCAATCACGGATAAGTATTCGCATCCATAAAAGGCAGTATCGTCAATGCTAGACACCCCGCTGCCTATATAAATTTTTATGAAAGCACATGATTGAAAAGCCTGCGCGCCAATGGACAGAACGCTATCGGGAATAATTATTTCCTTTAGACGAATACCGCCGTAAAACGCTAACGCTCCAATTGTTTCAAGCTTATTGTTAAGCTCAATTTTTTCAAGGCTTAGACAATAGTTAAAAGCTTGCTCCCCAAGGATTTTTACATTGGCACCCATTCTGACAGTTTTCAAGTTTTTGCACCCGGCAAAAGCCCTAGCATCAACGCATTCCACGCTATCTGATATATATACGCTTTCCAGCGAATCGGAATTAGCAAACGCTCCCATACCTATAATAGTAACCGGTAATCCGTTATAAGTATCTGGAATAACGAGCTCGGGATCTACCCAGTTGCCTAAGCCAACAACAGAATAGCTTTGTCCATCCTCATTCAATTCATATTCCAAGAATTGATTGACAGTCGCAATAACTTCCTTAACCTCACGTCCGCACTCTGTGCAGATTCCTTCTTTAAGTCCGTTTTCCGTCTCTGTTGCTTCTTTTGTAACCGTCCATTCTTCAACGGTATGAACGTGAGAAAGCGTGGGAATCTCTCTCGTTTCCTTCTCACCGCAAGAGCAGTAACGTTCCTCAAGACCCGTTTCTGTTTCCGTAGGCTTATTTACTGTCATCCAATTGTTGAAAATATGCGTGTGATCTCCGCTAACGGTGCCATCTCCATATTGTATTGCATAATTTTCTACGTCACTATCCCAGCCATACTCTTTAGTTATATCATACCATTGCTTTTGCGTTCCCGCATATCGCACTTCATAAATAGAACTACAGCCGGAGAAAGCCTCGCTTCCTATAATTGAAAGGCTTTCAGGGATTTGTATCTCGCCCATTTTATAACAGTTTAAGAACGCCATATATTCAATAACTTTAATTCCTTCCGGCAAAATCAAGCTCTTTATTTGAGTTTGACTAAAGGCATAGCTCTCTATTATTTCGACTCCTTCGGGAATGTTTATTGCCTCAACCTTGCAACTCAAAAACGCACCGGTATCTATGCAGGTAATAGTATCAGGCAAATTAATCTTTCTTAAATTAGAGGCGTGATTGAAAGCAAATTTACTTATTTTGGTTACGCCATTCGGAACTGTAAACTCAGAATTGCTTTTCCCCGAAGGATACGCAACAAGATTTGTTCCGTCCTTGCTGTACAAAACGGCGTCAAAAGTTTTGAAATACTCATTATCCTCTGAAATTGAAATACTTTGAAGCTCAGGCATATTCCAAAACAAATTTGCTAAGCTGTTATTCGCAAGGAACTTAGTATCTTTATGAATTTCAAAGCTTGCTACTTCCTTATTATCAATACCGATCAACATCATATATGGGTTATCGTCATTTCCAAGATAAATTCCGTTGTTCCACACATTGTATTGAGATTTAGATATAGAAGGAAATGCATCCTCAGCAATATACCTCAATTGCTCTGAAAGAATAATACTTTCCAAATTATCGCAGCCTACAAACGCTCTCCGATCTATAAATTGAATGTTATTACCCATTTTTACTGCTTTTAAAGATTCACAAAATTCGAAGGCACTCGTTCCTATATTAATAACAGTATCGGGAATCGTAACACTTATTATGTCGGAATTTTGAAATGCATAAGGTTCTATCTCCGTCACTATGTATCCATTATAATATGGAGGTATTACTATATTCTTATCGGTACAGGAGCCAATACCGCAAACTATTCCTCCCTGAATGTCCAATCCCTCGGAGTAGCCAGCATAATTGGTAACCAAAACGTTTTCATTACAATTCTGACAAAATATAGTAAGTGTATCTCCTTCAATAGAAACGGTAGTTTTGTGACCCAATGATGTTTCATTATAAGCAACAACATCTTCACCGCACATGCACAATATACCCTCTTTGCCTTTAGCAAAGCAAGTTGGCTCTGCCATAACAAATGTTACCTGTTCTTTTGGATCATTAGAGACTTCGTGTGCTCGCTGTCTTTCTTCTCTTTCAACCTTATTACATTTTGAGCATACTCGTTGCACTTCTCCGTCAGCATAGCAAAAATAACTTTTTACAATGCTCCACTTGCCCCACTCGTGCTGGCAATCCTTCCCCCAATCCTTATACTCGGGGTTATCGTGGTTGGCATTGCCATCCCAATCCTCGTGCTTACCAATCTTATCCCATCCGTTTTGGTTTCCCTTATAATAAAGAGTTATAAGCAGAGGGCAATCAGCAAAGCATTCCTTGCCCATATACGCTAATGATTCGGGCAAAAGAACGCCAAAAAGCTCCTTGCAATTTTTAAATGCTGTCCTGTCTATAAGATTGACACCTTCGGGAATATTAACAACCTTTAAGGACATACAATTCTTAAATGCGCTCGGGCCTATAACTGTCAGAGTATTTGGCAGTAATATGCCGACCAGATCCTTACTGTTTTTTAATGCACTATCGCCTATAATAGTTACTCCGTTTGGCACCACTATCAAGGAGTCCGTACAAGTCCCCGCTCCAAGAAGCACGCCGTCTTTGATCTCTAAGCCTTGGGATACAGGATGAGATTCGACAACTTCATCGCAGACAGAGCATACGACAAGGACATCCGTCTCCGTGTAATCAAAAAACCAATTGTCCCAGCTGTGCTCGTGTTCATTTTTTGCTATGTTGTCTATCACATCCTGAATGTCTCCATCGCCATCCAAATTACAGGATACGATACAGGTAGAAGTAAGCATCAAAATTGCGAGCATCAGGCAAATTAACATTTTAAATTTCATAGTTTTTCTCCTTAATGATAGAAATAAACAGTGCTTTAATGAAACAAAAGTCAAGCATTTTCATATGTGTCGTAGGTTCATTCTATCACAATTATTACTATTTTGCAACTCTTTTTAAGAAAATCGGATTTTTATATAAATACAAAACCCGCAGAATGACAACACTCTGCGGGTTTGTTACTTTATTCCGTCGTATAGTTATCAAAATAGCCCTGGATCCAGACGACGGGTGTTCCCTTGTCGCCCGATCCCGAGGTAAGGTCGCAGAGCGAACCGATAAGGTCCGTAAGCTGACGGGGTGTCGTTCCCTCGCTCGCCATCTTGCCCACAAGGTTATCGTCCTTTTCTACTATGCGTGCCTTGATCGCGTTCTTGAGTGCTTCACCTGAAAGATCTGCAAAATCATTATCCGCAAGATATTTAAGCTTAAGCTCGTTGGGCGTTCCCTCAAGACCCGAGGTGTATGCAGGCGCAACAACGGGGTCTGCAAGCTCCCAGATCTTGCCCACGGGGTCCTTGAACGCGCCGTCGCCGTATACCATGACCTCAACTTTCTTACCCGTAGCTTCAAAGAGTCTCTTTTGAATGTCCTCAACGACTGCCTGACAGTCTCTCGGGAAAAGCTTTACCTGCTCGTCGGTCGCCTTGTTAGATCCAAGAAGTCCGTAGTGCTCGTTATATCCGCTTCCGTTAACACTTGTCGAGAGGATGTCGTCAAGTCCATAGACCTTCTCTGCTCCCGCAGCCTTAAGAAGTCTCTTGCTTCTGTGTCTCGAGTGAATATCACAGGTAAGCACGTTCTTTGTATAGGAAAGCACAGCACGGGGATCGTTTGCAAAGATTATCTCACAATCCGCGCCCTCTGCACGAATAAGCGTTTCATAAAATTCAACGTAGTCAACGCCCGTAAATCTATGCTTTTCGTAGCCGAAAAGCTCTCTGTATTTTTCAAGTGTAAGCACGTCGCTGTAGGGGTTTACGCCCATTTCATCGACTTTGTCAAGGGATACGAGATGATTTCCAACCTCGTCAGAGGGATAAGAAAGCATAAGCACGATTTTTTTTGCACCTCTTGCAATACCCGTAAGGCAAACGGAAAATCTGTTTCTGCTCAGGATGGGAAGGATAACAGCAACCGTCTCGCCGCCGAATTTTGCTCTGATATCGTCGGCAATATCGTTAACAGAGGCATAGTTGCCCTGCGCACGTGCCACGATAGCCTCCGTCATAGCGACAACGTCGCGATCACGGATCTCTATGTTCTCTTCTCTTGAAGCCTCAAGAATACAATTTGTGACTATTTCGGCAATATTATCGCCGTTTCTGATTATGGGCGCTCTTACGCCTCTTGAAACTGTACCAATAGTACGACTCATAAATTTATCTCCTTTAAATTTAGGATTAACAGAAAAAGTATATCACTATTTTTGTGCGTTGTAAAGTTGTTTTTACTAAAAAAATAAAAAAATTATATAAAATCAAGGTTCATAGGCATCGAATATCTCTTCTATATCAAGAATAGTATTCTTGTTTGGGGGATATTCATCAGCCCTGTCCGCCTTCGCGGTGACAAGCACAAAAAACTCTCCCGTTTCGTTATTCTGAATGTAAGATACAAGGCAATAGCCCGCTTTCGTTTCAAGCCCACTCTTCGCCGCAAGAAGAGTATATTTCGAACCAAGCACATGTTCGGGATCGGTGCCCATATTGGTAAGAGTTTTTGAAAGCGTTGAATTGTAGTAGGTAAGCTCCAGATAGTCAAGTCTGTATGAAAGACCGCCGAAAAGCTCCCTGCAAAGCGGATTTTCCATCGCATAGGTCATAAGCGCGGCAATATCGCGGCAAGTAGTCGTATTATTTTCGCTATCCATTCCGATAGCGCCTCCAAAATGCGAATTAGTCATTCCTATCTCTTGCGCCTTTACATTCATAAGATAAGCGAACTCGCTTTCGGTCAAGGCGAAATAGTCGAGCAGGCACACGACCGCATCCGCACCCGACATATATGAAATGCCATATAGCATATCGCGAACGGTCACCGTTTTCCCAATATAGCTTTTCAGCCACGCAACGGATGCATCATCCGGTACTACAGAAAGCACCTCTTCCGTGATAACGTATCCATCGCTAATATCCTCAATAAAATCAAGAGCCGTCACAATGGTAAGCACCTTCGTCATTGACGCGGGGTAAATAAGCTCGTCCGCATATTTGTGCGCCACGGTGGTAAGATCGGTCGCATTAACAAGTATCGCATAGCCCGAATCCACGTCAAGCTGGTACATTCCCTTTCCGCCCTCCGCGGACACAAACTGCGTCCTGTCCGTTTTAGTTGCGTAAGGATAGGTCTTGTTTGGGTCAACGGGCTTCTCTATCGGTGTCAGCGTCGTCGTTCCGGTGCTGCCCTGTGTTGTGGTCGCCCCCGGTAAGATAACGGGCAGGCTATCCTCACTGAAGAGAGCAAATACGGTGCAGGTGAGCATTGCAAGGACCAATATCGCCGCAACAAGAGCAATGGAAGAATTTCTCTCCCCTCTCTCGTATGCGTTGCTGACGTGTCGGTTGGCGCTTTTGTCCGCGCTCGTCTCAAGCTCGCCGCTATTGAAATTTTTCAGATCCATCTATTTCTCCAAATTAGTTATTTTCTTATCTAAGCTCATCAAGCTTTGCTTTTATGGACTTCATATCCTCAAGCATCTCTTCCTTTTTGCGCGGGTCACGCAAAAGGAGCGCAGGATGATACACGGCTGTCATAAGGAAATCTCCTTTTTTTACCCACGTACCGTGTTCCTTTGTAATGCGATAGTTGGGGTCGATAAGATGTTGCGCGGATATTCTGCCAAGACAAACTATCATCTTTGGACGAATAAGGCGCACCTGCTCACGCAGATATCCCATACAAGCATCCTCTTCGTCAGGCTTCGGATCGCGATTTTTCGGCGGACGGCACTTGAGGATATTGGCAATATAAACTTCCTCGCGTGAAATGTCTACCGCGAACAAAAACTTGTCAAGAAGCTGACCTGCTCTTCCAACGAAGGGAGTTCCCGAAAGGTCCTCGCGCTCGCCGGGAGCCTCTCCAACGAAGAGAATATCCGCTTCTCTGTTTCCAACGCCGAAAACGCAATTCGTTCTTGTTTTATGTAGTTCACATCCCTTACATGACGCGCATTCATCGTATAATTCTTCCCAAGTCCTCATATTTCGACTCCTCCCCAAGCAAAGAATCTCACACCGTTTTCAAAAACGGCACATACATCGATATTATATCAAATCCTTGCTCTTTTTTCAATAGTATATAAAAAATTTTCATTCAAAAAGCACTCCGTACAGAGTGCTTTTCAATTTATCTAATCACAATAGTAGATGCCCAAGCTTGAATATCGTCACCGTACTCAGCATTTTCCGATTCCGGCACAGCAAAATGAACGAACCAACAAGCGTCCTCAGATTTGTAGAGATATGCGTAATAGATATACTTCTCCTTGTTGCTCGAATTTATTGAGCTGAAGGTGAAATAACCTATACCGTCCTTCTCCTCCACAGCTATATCACCAAGCTTATTGACCTCGATTATCTTCTTTCCGTATTCAACGATCGAAAGGTCCTTGAAACTCGGATAGGTATCAAACGCCTCGCGAACAACGAAGGCAGTGATCTTTTCAGAGTCATAAACAACGTAATAGCCTTGGTGATTGTAATGAGCTGTAAAATTCTCCGTCAGGGTGATCGTGATATTGGGCTCTTCAAATACCTTTTCGTCCGCATCATCCTTCCAACCCTCGGGTTGATAAATGTCGCGGTTGGGGTCTACCAAAGAAGAAAGCATACCCGACATAGCGATATAAAAAATAGAAATAAGCACGGCAACAGCTCCAAGAGCGATCATCGTTCTCTTTTTCTTCACCTTGGCACGGAATTGCGCCACCTCGTAAGAGTCTTCCTCCTCAAAGCGGAACGGATCAAGCTTCAACGCATTCTTGACACATCTGCCCTTGAGAAAAACGTCACCCTCTCCCTCATCGATATGATAGCAGGCATTGGAATAATTCCTCGTCAGCTTGTTTTTCACCACAAAGACTTTTGCCTCGCGGTCAGCTATTCGAAATCTTGCGATCTCACCGTCGCGCACCGTGCCAAGCCTTCTGACCCATATACCGTCAATTTTACATTCGGGAACTGCGTGCTCCTCAATGTATACGACGTAAGCATCTTTAGCAGCAGCATCGCTGTGCTCCCTGCTGATAATCAAATTCCTCATAATTCCCTCGCGATCAGATCTTAAAAGCTTTATCCACGGGTACAGCCATCACCATACCGTTAGCATCGGTCATAACACCGTGAATTCTGTTGATATCTTCCATAATGTATGCCGCAGTTCCAACGGGGGCAAAGATGGCAATGATCTCTCTTTCCTCGTGAACGTTCTCGCCAAGCTGCTCGGTCACGCCACCGTCCGCAAGACGGGCGCGAAGGACCGTTCCGCCCATTGCACCTGCTCTTTTAGCCGTCTCCATAACCGCATCGGTATAACCCTGATTAACGGATACAAGCACGAGCTGATTTTTTTGTGCGCTTTTCACTTTTCTTCTACCTCCCTTGGCATTAGCTTGATTACTTGCCCTGTTGACAAGCTCTGATGTAAGTCTGTTTATTGCGGAAAGCCTTATGCAAAGCATAAGTCCGCCGTACTCGTAATTGCCGCCGAGCCCACGGCTCATTTCGGCAACGAAATTTCCCAATTTGTCCTCGGAAGCAAGGCTGATAACGATATCCTTGTCATTCGTACCGAGTCCAAAGATATCCATCATTTCAGATGGGGCAGTTCCCACCGCAGTGGTTTGAAGATGGAAGCCCACGCCTCCCTCGCTAAGGCTCTTCATAAGCTTTTTAGCCTTTCCACGCGTGATTATGGAAAAGACCATCATTATTCTGCTGTTCATCTCAGCCATGATCACACCTCCTCGTAATAGATCATATCGTCACTCATAGAAAGCATCTCGCTCTTTGCCTGAGCGATCTCTCTCTTGCGCTTGATCTCGGAAATAAGACCCATTACCTGAATAGCGATAAGGGGAGTCATAGCGACCATCGCAACGATACCGAAGGCATCCGTCATGACGTTTCCGCCCAAGCTTTCGCACGCGCCGATAGCAAAGGGCAAAATGAAGGTCGTGCTCATAGGACCGCTTGCAACGCCGCCCGAGTCAAACGCAATACCCGTGTAGATGGGGGGCACAAAGAACGTGATAATGAGGGATAATACGTATCCAAAAATAAGGATTGGCAAAATGGGTATTCCGGTAAGCACGCGAAGCATGGCAATGCCAACGGAGATACCGACACCGATAGAAAGAGCAAGACCGATCGACTTCTGCGAAACAGAGCCGTTTGTGATCTCCTCGACCTGCTTTTTAAGTGAGTGAACGGCAGGCTCTGCGCTGACTACGAAATAGCCCATAAGTGCGCCTATGGGAACAAGCAAAAAGCTCATATCGCTCTCTGCGATCCTCGCTCCGATAAGGCGTCCTGCAGGCATAAAGCCAATGTTTGCTCCCGTAAGGAAGAAAACGAGACCTATGTAAGTATAAACGAAGCCCATACCCATTTTAAGAAGCTGGTGCTTGTTGAATCTATGCGTGAAAAACTGGAAAACACCCAACACCGCAAGAATGGGAACAAGTGCGATAAGCACTTCCTCCGCGTATTGCGGCAAGCCCTTAAGGAAAGCCTCAAACGCCTCCTTCGTGGTCTTTGCTATAACCAAAACAGTTTCCGTCGTTTCACTTGACGGCTTGAAAACGATGCTCAGAATAAGTACACTCATAATAGGACCTATCGAGCAAAGCGCGATAAGACCGAACGAGTTCTCACGAGCGTTTTTCGCATTGCTTATCGATGCCATACCCGCACCGAGAGCCATAATAAACGGTACGGTGATCGGGCCCGTAGTCACTCCTCCCGAGTCAAATGCGGTAGGAATGAAATCCGCAGGCGCGAAAAACGCAAACAGAATAACAAGTCCGTAAAAGCCGAGCAGCAGATTGTTCAGCTTTATATTAAATCTCGAACGTATCATAGATATTACAAGAAATATTCCAACACCTATGGCAACGCAAATAATAAGCACCATATTGGGAATTGAGGGCACCTGCTCTGCAAGCACCGTCAGATCGGGTTCTGCAATGGTGATAAGAACGCCAAGCACGAAGCAGACTATCAAGGGTATCTTGATATCCTTCAATTTTCCAAGCGTCGCACCTATACCCTCACCGAGAGGCTCCATAGATATTCCCGAGCCCACAGTAAAAAAGCCCATTCCGACAATGAGAAGGAGCGTGCCGAACAGGAACATAACGAGAACCCCCGACTCCATAGGAGCAACCGAAACGGAAAGAAGCAAAACTATGGCAAATATGGGCAAGACCGATTGCAGCGCTTCTTTAAGCACCTTCATAAGATTATTCATAGCTTTTCTCCTTTCATTAATTATATTTAACAGTTAATTATATAATAAAAGCTACAAAATGTCAACCGATTTGCTTTTATTTAACATAAGATTTACAAATATACCCCACTCATAGAACAAGTGGGGTATGTTTGGTATATTTTTCTGTCAATGTTTGTGGTAGTCTTGATAATAGCGTACGGGCAACCCGATCGCCACAAAAAGAAAGACGACTAAAATAAAAACGTTTTTAAAAAAATTCAAGCTTATCGGCACTTCTCCGATCAATACGCCTCCAATATTGGTAAGCAAGCCCGCAGAGATCGAAAGTATCAGCATAAAAACGGAAATCGATGAAAAAACGATCATAGAGATCAGATCCTTAAGCTTTTTGTACTTAAAGCTCGCAGTAGCCATCGCCTTTTTACTCGGGCGCATTTCGGGAGGAAGAGTACCTCTTCTTCCGGTGGTGCGCTCAAGACCGTCGCCTCTGACTCCGCCGACCCCCATATTGCCTCTTCCGGACAATCCGAGTCCGCCGCCTCCGCGACCGCCTCCGCCACCGTGAGAGCCGCCGCCGTGAGAACTGCCACCACGTGAACCGCCGCTGAATCCGCCGCCGCTTGCACCGCCTCCGGGACCGGGCATACCGACACCTCCTTTATCTATCCTTTTTTAAATACCTGAAAAATGAACGAATATGGATTCCAAATACCATATACAGTAAAAAAGTCAATATCAAAACGTTGCCAAAAAATGCGAGATTTAAAGGCTTTGCCCCTATTATAACGCCTATTATATTATCTCCCAAGCCGCAAAACAGTAATATTATGAGCAAGACTAAGCTCATAATAGAAACAGGGAGAAACCTTACCAATTCTTTGCGAAACATCTCTTTGCGATGGGCATAGCCCACATCGCTTTTGAGAGGACTTTTTTCGCGAGCCCCAAAACCGCGCCTGCCGCGAGTTCTATTATTCATTCCTAACTCCTCGCTGCTCATTGGGGATCTTATTTCATTTGGCCGTACAAGACGCATATCTTCAGTCCTCCAAAAAAGTTGTCATTTTTACTTGAATTTATCCCTGTGCTCCTCCGGGTCATATACCCTGTTTTTCGCCATATGGCAAAACTCAGAAAACGTTGTGTGCGTGCGCTTTAGTGTGTAGATAAAAACAATAAGAGAGACGACGTCGCTTATTATCAAAAGTCCGAAGCCGACGAGAAAAGCAATTCCCATTTCGGGAGGATATACGTATCCGAGCAGCGCAGCCAAAATCAAATTGCCAAAGAATATCAGTACGAACACAAGGATGATCGTAAGTGTCACGAAAGCCTTAAAGCTTCTCGGGGCGGTACTCTCGCTTGTATCCCATGTTATATCCTCTTCGTAATAAGAGGGCTCGTTGGGAGATTTTTCGCCTGCTTCTCCGCCGCGCTCACCGTGTGTCTGGGGTAATCCCCGCCTATAGATCGGATGCAAAATATCACTCCTTTGTATGCAAATTATTTCCACTCACCTGTGTTGGGGTCATATTTTCCCTGTCCCGCATCGGGATCGGTCTTTTTTATCTCTTCTTCAAATTATTCGAAGGCACTCACTTTTTCTTGTTTGCAGCTTCACGAGCTTGCAAAGATGTCAAATCATTTTTTATCAACGAAAACTCTTTTTTATATTCATCTGTAAAGTCGTCCTCACCAAAGAGATGAACATAACTTTCCAAAGTTTGTTCCGCAGAGCTCACGGAGCTTTCTGCACCGTATGTATAGCTATTCTTCAAAAACTGCTTTATGGTCTTGCTCTCAACGCACAAGAAATTCCTCATCATCGCCTTGTAAGATAAAAGCGCTCTTTCTTTAGATCCTTTGATATTATCGACCGCGCGTTTGTACACCTCTTGCATTCTTTTATCATACGAAAGCACTTCACTATCTTCCTTAGACAATACACCATTGGTACTCTTGTATACTTCCAACATTTCAGACAAAACAGTATTCATATCATCCATCAAAAGTATCAGCGGCCTCTGAAGCTCGTTTATCTCCAATTGTGCATTGTTCAGCAATGATTGGTAACACATAGAGCACTTAATAGCAACACCCTCCCTAAGCAAAATCAGCGATTCTCTATTTAGATTTTTTATCTCAATGCTATCGAATGATTTTTTATCGATCTCTTCAATAAACAGAGTATAAATATCAAAAATCATTTCATAGATATTGATCGCAGATCTCTTTTGAGAATCCTCAAGCAGGTACTTTGCATCAGCAAGCTTGGTCAAAGAGTCAACGGTCACCTTGTTGTCAAAGCCGAAATTTTCCTTATCCATAAGGAAAAGCTTTTCAGCCCATTTGGCAGCCTCATTATAATCCGGCGAGATCAAAACGCCCTCATAATACAGCGTATAGAGCAACAAAAGCGCATCTCTGTGCCCTGCCTCTGCAGCTAAAGATAGATATTCAATAGCATAATTTTTGTTTATCTCTACACCGTAGCCATAAAGATAGGCAAGGCCAACCTTTACGTTGTATTCGGGGTCACCCTTATCCCCGCACTTAATGCATTTTCTCATCCTTTTGAAAAAAGCATCCTTTTCCGTTTCAATACACAAAATGTCGGGTATTGACGGAAACTCTGCTCTGACAGAAATCTCATCTATCACGTCTGCCGGGAGAGATTCCGGCACTATCGGAACAACCGTTTTTTTATACGTGTTGCGAGCAGCCGGATATTCTTCCCTTATTATGTAGTTGGGAGTTCCATCATCACAGTATTTCACGGTGTTTGGAGTCATCAGCAACAAAACCAGATCTGATCTTTCTATCTCCCTTTCAATTTCGTTTTTAAAGTCCTCTCCAAAGGTAAGATACTCGTCGTACCAGATCGAAACGTTACGAAATTCGGGATAGCTGTGTATAAAAGTCATAATTTCGTGTGCATACGTTCTGTCCACCTTGCGATAGCTCAAGAAAATATGTCCGTCAAAATTATTTCGCACCACCGAGGCGGTCTCATCATTCAAAAGCACCTTATCCAAATACAATTTTAGCTTGTCGTGCCACGTTCCCCTCGCGGCTGCATCGATATACTGAATATTTTTAAAATAACTCAAATTCTGATACAACTCTACCGCGCTCGGGTCCATAATAAACGGAAGGATAGGAATATCCTTGACTTTGGCATAAGCAACTTCTGAATAGACAGCCGCATTCCTGTTTGCAAATAATCGTCTTGTTATTGGCACGATCATAAGGTTGAAGCTATTGAAATAGTATTCCTTATCCTCGTCCTCGATCATCTCGGTAATATTCTTCTTGTAGTATATCGCACAGTTGGATTTTTCAAACAAAACTTGACTCAAAGCGGCGAAATGCTCATCAAAATCATCCGGATGGCAGGCAAAATATACTTTTGATTTGCCTTGCGATGTGGAGCCATCCTTGGTCTTATACAAAAACTCTATCATTGCGCACCTCGCTCTTTTGTTTACATTTTATTTCCACTCACCTGTGTTGGGGTCATATTTTCCCTGTCCCGCATCGGGATCGGTCTTATCGGAGCTTCCCTTTGGACCACCTGCGGGTGCGCTCTTTTTCTTGCTGCTGACAATGATGATCACAACGATTATAGCAAGCACCACCAAAAATCCGACAAATGCAAGGTCATCCTCGTTATCGGCATTAGTGTTTCCGAAAACCGTCTCGCCGTCAACTACGACAACGGAGATATTATAGCCCGTTTTTTCGGTAAACGCAACAAGGGCATCGTTAACGGTATCCTTGTTCATAGCAAGGCTTGAGTTGTTCACAAGCTTTGAATAGCCCGTTTCAATACTGCCGCTTGTCTGAGGGATCTTATCTGCAAGGTCCTCAACTGCCATAGAAATCGCCCTTGGTAGCTGGAACTCATAATAATCCGCAATATATTTGCTGATCGCTTGACCCGTGAACATAAGATTTATGTCCTTCGGGACATCGTCGCCTATCCAGGTAATGGCTTCGTATCCGTCATAGCCCTCGTACACGGTATATACAAGAAGAATGTTTTCTTCATAGTTTTCCGTGTTTGAAAATATGCTGTAGTATTGATCGTTAGCATAGGTTTGAAGAGCCTGCTCCTGATAAATTATACCGCTGTTAACGTCAGTTTCGCCAAAGATCATTGCGAAGATCGCAAGACCCATAATAGCAATGAAAACAATAATAAATATGATAGAGCCGATCATCGAGCCAAGGCATCCGCCTCCTCCGTAATAACGGCGTCCGAATCTCGGTCCAAAGAAGATCGGTCCGTGATGGTGATGGTGCGGTCCGTGGTGCATCGGTCCTCTTGAACCTCCGCTAAATCCTCCTCCGCGCGAGCCTCCGCTAAATCCACCTCCGCGAGATCCTCCACTGAATCCGCCGCCTCTTGATCCTCCTCCGGGTCCTGGCATAATATGTACCTCCTTAATCAAAAAAGTTTTTTGTTTATTTTAGTGCGTATACCTTTACGGAAAATGCCAACCGGAATCTATCGGTCGCGCTCTGTTTCCTAAATAATGAAACAAACCGTTGCCGTACCGGTGTTCTCTATACGCAATATATCCAATATGTATGATCGAAGCCACAATACCGATTATGGCAATAACGCAGGAAATATTAATCAGATTCGCGATCAACGAGCTGCTTTGCTCCGATATATAGGCAATGTCCTCAATTATTCTTTTCCACGTCAGGGCGCGAACAAAAGAACAAACAATAATTATGTGTAAAATGGATAACGGCAAAGCATATATGCTGATAGGCAACCGCGTACTAAAAAAGGATCGCCTTCTGGGTCGCCCATCCTTGTATGGTGAATCTTCACGATTGCTTCCCCTCGCTCCCTCGGAACGAGTCGGTGCATAATATCCTCTTGGACTTCTGCCACCCGGATCATATTGTCCCATACTGTACCTCCCGTTCTAAAGACTTTCGTTTATCAATCTGTTATTCAAATTTTGATTTATAGGAGAGTTACTTTGCTTAAAAAGGGTCGCTTTTCGAGAAAAGCTCCGCAAAAGCTTTAATCAGCTTCGCGGCAAGATTTCGCGTAAATTTACTACTGCTGTACAAAAGCCTTTTAGTTAGCTTTCGGCTATGTATAAGAGTAGCAAATTACAGATTTTCGACAAGGGAGAA
>CALGCW010000129.1 GCA_937884385.1 uncultured Clostridia bacterium
TATGGTGGTATAGATAAATATTATAAATGACAAATTCCAATTTGTCGAGCAGTTAATAAGTAAGGGGCTGGCGGAAAACAAACCGTCAGCCCTCAAATTATTTCACCGATGAAATACGTCTCCAATATATCACGACAGCTCTGCAATCACCCCGAAAGCGATGCAAGATAGTGATCGGCTACAATGCTCTCGCGGTTGTGCCCGAGGGCGCGAGAGGCAGCAAAGAGAGCTTTGCGGTCATATGCTGTGCCTTTGAGATCCTTTCTGCAATAATACGCAGAGCGCACATCTCTGAAGCCCTTTAGAAGCGTTCTTTTGCCGTCTATAGTGATGTAATAGTCCTCGTTGCCCTTAATTAACTTTCTCCCGCTTTTTGATGTGTAGCTCTTTATTATCTCGTTCTTGTATATGATCAATCTTTCGTTTTTGAATTCGTATATATGACGTTTGTGAAGGTTATATATACGTGCTGCATATTCTCCCCTATATGAGTGTATATCCGCGTTCTTACTTGGCTTGGGAAAGATTTTATTCTTTCCTGCGTTATTACATAATTTAAGTACAAGCTCTATTTCTTCTTTGTTTCCTATTATGGGCGATATCCTTGCTCGTCCACCCTTGGTGTTTTTTGTTATATGTAAAAAATAGTTACCGTCTTTTTCAATAAGGTCATTTCCTCGTATCTGAGAAAGCTCTCCTCTGCGAAGTCCTGTACATTTACAGAATGTAATAAGGTCAGCATTGTTCTTTTCACTGAAGTTTTTATCTCTTTCTGCTATGCCTCTGCTTCTTGTGATATTGCTTCTTTTTCTTTGTGGAGTGATAATATCAAAGTCAGTTGTACTACAGGAGTAGAGCTTTGCCAAGGCACATGCTTCAAGTTTTATCGTATATGGAGATTGCCCTCTGTCCATTTCTGCCTGTATCCATTTTTCAACGAATAATCTACACTCTTCAAGAGTACGCACCTTATGACCGATACGCTCATCATCAGGTTGCTCCTTGCACCACTTAACGAAATAGCAGCAGTGCTTCAGATATGCTTTATACGTTGACCACGAGTATATTTTCTCCGTGTGAGCATTTTTCAGCTTTGCTTCATATTTGCTCTCTCCTATAGCGAGCTTGGAGTTAAGGTTTTCTTTCACTTGCTCTGTTAAT
Organism: uncultured Clostridia bacterium; assembly: GCA_937884385.1. Taxonomy (GTDB): domain Bacteria; phylum Bacillota; class Clostridia; order Oscillospirales; family CAG-272; genus RGIG4608. The sequence continues at coordinate 1,162 of CALGCW010000129.1, forward strand.
GATTTTCTCGGTTTGTTATGTCCCATATTTACCTCCTTTCTTAAAATTGCAATAGAAACCCGTAGGCACTTTTGAGCATATGTGCCCTTTATATGTATTAAATTATCCGTTAAAGCTAAGCATCCCCACCTGAATTATAGATGCGGCAGGCCATCTGTTTTGTCACCCAATTTGCTGACAATCGTCGTTTTAAGAACCGATCCGCAAGGGTATCTTTGATTTTTTTGCCCGATTTGCCGCGATTGTCATATTAAGAATCAATCCGCAAGGGCATTTTTGATTTTGGTGTGTCATTTAACCGCCACACACCACGGCTGTTTGCGATTTACACGGGTATCGCAGTACCCTCAAGAAATTTTATACGTTTACTCGGTCATTTACTGACGAGTAACCGTAAAATTTCTCTCTTTTTCTCTTCAGTTTCATCGTTTTTTCCTTTCTGAGCATTGGGCTCTGTTTTGTTAAATCTCAATATGAAGAAAAAGAGAGAAGATGCCGTTCTTTGCGCATCGATTCATACGCGCACGATTTGTACTTACATTCGGCTAAGCCTCGCAATATGAACCGCTTGCAAAGAACGTCCATCCATACTCCTTCACTCCACTCTTCTATTGGTTTTACTCTTTTTAATTTGATTCTGCATCCATTCATCTGTATGGTTTGTAGTCATTATGATAGATTGTGAAAGGAGATATCAGAAGAGAAAAAATAAAAAAACATAAAAAATTATTACTTTGCTCTTGAAATGAGTGAGATAAGGTTGTATAATATAATTGTATATATACGGAACATTATCCGTCACTTTTAATTTGCTTATATATTTTAGTGCCACATTCGGGACGATAAGCTTTAAGCGGGGCCATGCCTCGCTATATCAGTTTGCGTTCGAATGTGGTTTTCATTTTAGCGAAATGTTCGATACGCATCAAGAATTATGGAGGTAAAATGGAAAAATCAAAAGCAGTAATTTACGCACGCTTTTCTTGTGAGAAGCAGAGAGAAGAAAGTATTGAGGGTCAGATCCGCGTATGCACGGGGTATGCTGATTACAATGATATTGAAATTGTAGCTACATACTGTGACAGGGCGATATCGGGAAGGACCGATGACCGTCACGAATTTGAGAGAATGATGAAAGAATGTGTGAAGATGAATATTAATTACATTCTTGTGTGGAAGCTTGACAGATTTGCAAGAAATCGCTATGATTCCTCATATCATAAGTATCTTCTCAAAAAAAGAAAGATCAAGGTTATTTCAGTAACCGAACCCATTCCCGATTCGCCTGAGGGCATCTTACTCGAATCCTTCCTTGAAGGTCTGGCAGAATACTATTCTGCCAACCTCGCCACAAACGTTAAACGAGGAATGACCGAAAATGCTCTCAAGGGCCTTTGGAACGGTGGGAGAATGCCTTTTGGATTCAGATTGAATGAAGAAAAAAGACTTGAGATTGACCCCGCTTCTGCAGATGTTGTTAAGGAAATGTATAAGCTCTGTAATGAGGGAAAAAGCATTAAAGAGATATACAGTATACTTATAGATAGAGGAATAATAAACAAATCCACGGGAAAGGCTCTTTCTTATTCATCGGTCAGATATATTTTGACGAATAGAATATATATTGGCGAGCATAAGAGCATGGGGATTGAGAGAAAGATCCCAATGATTGTGTCCTTGGATCTGTTTGAAGGAGCGCAAAGAGAGATAGCAAAGAATGCTCATGCCCCCGCAAGACATTGTGCCAAGGACGATTATATATTAACCACCAAGCTATTCTGTGGCAATTGCGGAGCTATGATGGTGGCGCAAGCGGGTACAAGCCGTTCGGGTAAGGTTCATAGATATTATGCTTGTGTAAGGCAAAAGAAGCATCTATGTGATAAGAAATCAGTTCGCAAGGAAGAAATCGAAGAGCTTGTACTCTCAAAAACTATTGAGCTGTTGAATAATGATAATGTTATTAACCTTCTTGCTAAGACGCTGTACAAATTGCAAAATGAAGAAAGCTCTATGCTTGCAATTTTGGAAAGGCAGCAACGCGAAACTGATAAGGAAATTGAGAACATCCTGAAAGCGATAAAACAGGGAAAGGCATCTTCGATATTGCTCGATGAGTTAGAAAAACTTGAAAAGCAAAGGGAGGATATTTCTTTATCAATTGCAAAGGAAAAAATCGTAAGACCCGTATTTTCGTTAAGTCAATACACAACTGCACTAAAAGAGTTTAGGAACATTGATACTAATACTCTTGCAGGCAAGAAAAAGATAATTGATACGTTTGTAAATTCAATATTCTTGTATGACGATCATTTCAAAATCATATATAACAGTAATGGAGTAGAACAAGCTGTAAGCCTTGAAGAGCTTGAATGTTCAAATTTGATTTGTTCAGGGGAGCCACAAAACGGGAACGGAGTCCGATAGGGCTCCGTTTTTGTTTTGCCACTTTCTTTGGATTTGTGCAAGGATCTCGTAGCATTAACATTCAGGCGACCAACGGGAGCTCTGACTGCAAGTTTTGACGGTTTTCGTTAGAAAATGACTGTCGTAAGACAGGCAAGTCAAACTTGGTGCGAAGCGTCTAATCAGGGGGTCTTTGTCTCACGGGTCCAGAGAAGTCTTAATAGCTTGAACTTCTTTCCAGTGAAAAGATTGTTCGGGCTATTTTGCTTTTTTGAGACATAATTTTATATTTATACAAGAAAAGGACAGAGAATTTCTCTGTCCTTTCTGCTTATTTCTCATCAATCGGATCATTTTTGTTGTTTTTCAAATCCTCTTCACATGCTCTTTTGCCTTTTTCTGATGTCAAATAGTCAATGCATATTGGAAGAAGAACGCGGGCAAGGGAAGTGAGCTCTTGCTCGGATAGCTTGAAATAGTCAGTATTCATATTGCATAATTCCTCCTTTAAATTGTTGCAAAAGCCTTGTGATTGCAGAGCTGAACTGTGAAGAGCTTGAGTGTTCAAAGGTACTTCGATTTTTTGGATTTGTGCAAGGATCTCGTAGCATTAACATTCAGGCGACCAACGGGAGCTCTGACTGCAAGCTTTTACGGCTTTCGTTAGAAAATGACTGTCGTAAGACGGTCAATAAAATTATTTTGGTTTATTTGCTTTGATTCTGTATGCAATAGGAGACAAGCCAAAAGTATTCTCAAAAGCTTTGGTTAAGTGAGAAGCATCATAAAATCCTGTACGATATGCAATTTCGGATACGGGAAGTGTAGTGTTAGTCAGCATTGTCGCTGCAGAATTGATTCGTATTTTTGTCAGATAAGCAGCAGGGGACATTTTGCAAATATCCTTGAATTTCTTTATGTATGATGAACGTGACATATGTGCTAATTTAGATAAGTCTTCAACCGTGATTTTTTCATAATACTTTTCGTGGATATAGGATATCGATTCCATCAGCGCTCTATCTTCACATATGTTGAGATCGCCTTGGTTATAAGCGGTGGAGTATGAGTTGCACAATAATCCTATAGAAACTGCAGCAAGGCTGCTTCTCATCAACGATTCAAACGGATCGCTATATTTAGAATAACGTTCGATCTGCTTCAAGGTATTTATGCATTCCTCAAGCTCATTCTGTGATAGAGTTAGATGCAGAGGATCAGCCGTCTGACCTCTCATAAGAGGTTCTGCACCGAAAAGCGTGAAGAATGAAGGGAGCTGCTGTAGGTCGGCAATGTTTTTATTCATAAATGCATCGCTTAATATAACGTGAAATACATCAAATCCCGTGCCGCCAATATACCCGTGGCTTACATTAGGTGGAATGATAAAAACATCACCTACACTTGCATTGACGCAGTTTTCATTGATGTAGTGTATTCCGTTTCCGCTTACAACAACATTTAATTCATAGAACTCCTGCTCGTGCATGCCTATTTCGTAGTCCTTAAGCAAAAAAGCATGTACTAAATCCAAGGAATGAATAAAAAAATCCGAATGAGTGTAATGATAGTGGCTGTGTTTTGCTAATCTTTGATAACTCATATTTTGCCTCTCATATATCCTTTTGATCGTATAAAAAGTTGTAATTATTACCTATTTTTTAACAAATTACAATGAAATTGTGGTTATAGTGCATAAAATTAAAACGATTTTACAACAACCAATGTAAATTTTACCTTTATTATATCACATTATTATTATATAATCAAGTATAAGCAATAAATATCTTCAATTATTTGTTGGAAGGAGAAAAACTATGAAAAAACTACAGCGGATCATACTAATAACCCTGTGCGTGTTATTACTATTACCAATGGCGGCGTGTGTATGGCCGAACAACAATAACAACCAGGGAGGTGGGACGAATATGAATGATGTAACTGCCTTAAAAATCAATCCAGCAAAAATACCTATGAAGCTTTGGTATGACGAAGAGACTCCGTTTATCAATGAGTGTTCTCCTGAGGCCTCAATGATGGCAGGGCAGGATATCGGCTGGCAGAATTGGTCATTCCCGTTGGGAAACGGATATTTCGGTGCTAACGTTTTCGGAAGAGTTGAGACCGAAAGAGTACAAATAACCGAAAAGACATTATCAAACCCTTGGCAGATTATAAAAACCGTGAACGGTGTTACAAGTTGGCCGCAGGTGGCGGGTCTTAATAACTTCTCTGAAACCTATATTGATTTTGATCACAAATCCAAAGAAGTTAAGAATTATGTTAGAGAGCTGGATCTGAATACTTCCATAGCTTCTACGTCTTATGATTACGAAGGAGCTACTTATTCACGAGAGTATTTCGTCTCTTATCCCGATAAGGTCTTGGTGATCAAGCTTGATGCGGAAAACGGAGCTCTTTCCTTTACTTTACGCCCCACCATTCCTTTTGAGCAAAGCTATATGAATGACCCAGGTGACGGCTTGTCAAAAACGGGAACAGTTATTTCAAGCATGGAATACGGTGTCGGTTGTATCGAGCTCACCGGTACTCTTGGATATTACGGCGTAGATTTTGCAGGATATTACCGTGTTTATACGGAGGGCGGAACAATGAGCGCCGAGACTGTTGATCACAGATATACCGATTCTGACGGTACGGTAAAGACGGATAAAGACGGCGTTATCAAGGTTGAGAATGCAACGAGTGCAATTATCGTTGCAACCTTTGGTACGGACTATGAATTGTGCAGCGAAAACTTTGAAAACGGACAGTATAGTCATAATAAGCAAACTGCAAAAACAGGGCTCGAATTTGCTTGTGATAAGGTACTTGATCAGTTATATTACGTAACTGATGAGATTTCGGATATGTCAATAGACGAGGCATATTCTTATTTGAAAGAAAGACATCTTAATGACTATCAGAATCTCTACAATAGAGTAGACCTGGATCTTGATTGCGATCCTTTGGATTTTGATATTACTACAGATCAGCTTTTAGCTAAATATAACAGAGGAGTTCACAGCTCTTATCTTGAGGCTTTGCTTTTCCAGTATGGAAGATACCTGATAATCGCTTCTTCAAGAGAGGGTGCACTGCCTGCAAATCTTCAAGGTGCTTGGAACTGCTACAACGTTCCCGCTTGGTCAAGCGGTTACTGGAGCAATATTAATATACAGATGAACTATTGGCATGTTTTCAGCACAAACCTTGCTGAAACATTTATCCCGTACGTTGATTATACACAGGCGTATATGCCCGTTGCAGAGCAGCATGCAGACGATCTTGTAGGACAGCATAACCCCGATATGTATAACAAGGACGGCGGAAACGGTTGGACGATGGGAGTTTCGGGCAATCCGTTCTTCTTTAACGGAGACCGTTCTTGCGGTAACTTAGGTCTTTTGACGCAGCTATTCTATGAGTATTATGAATACACCAAGGATGAAGAGGTGCTCAAGACGGTTTACGAGGTATTGGCTAATGCAGCAAGATACGTTACAAAGTGTGTTAAGAATTACGACGGAAAGTATCTCGTAGAGTACTGTGATTCTCCCGAGATGTATGTAGACGGTTCTTGGTATTATACAACAGGAACAACGTATGCACAGACATTGGCTTACATAAACAATTATGCTGCTCTTAAGTGCGCAAAGGATCTTGGAATTGACCTTGATAATTTGCCTGAGGAATATTCAATACTCAATACGATTATGGAGCAAATCGACAAGTACGATCCTATCAATGTCGGACTTTCAGGACAGATAAAGGAATTCCGTGAAGAAGACTACTACGGTTCACTTGGTAATCCTAATCACAGGCATATTTCACAGCTTGTTGGTCTGTTTCCCGGCAATATTATCAATTCAAGCACTGATGCTTGGATGGATGCCGCTTTAGTATCGCTTAACGGCAGAAATGAAGGCCTTACTGATTGGCCCAACGGAACAACTGCAACAAATGAGGCAAGTATAGTTGCTTGGGCTTGGGCGCACAAGCAGGCAATGTACGCAAGAGCAGGGGAAGGCGATCTTGCCCAGCAGATGCTTGCAGGTAACTTGAGAAATTCAACTCTTGAAAATCTTTTGATGGTCTGCGGAAAGATATTTCAGATCGAGGCAAGTAGCGGTACGACTGCTGCCATTGCCGAAATGCTTCTTCAGAGTGATGAAGACTATATTGAGATACTTCCTGCAATTCCAACTAATTGGGACAAGGGTACGTATACCGGTCTCATCGCCAGAGGCAATTTTGAGGTGAGTGTTGCTTGGGAAGACAGTGTTGCAACGAAAATTAACATTCTTTCCAATCTCGGTGGCAAGGTAGCTGTTAAATATAATGGATTTAATGATACTGTTGTTTACAATTCGAAGGGTGAAAAAATTACATATGTTCTCTCTGATAACGGTATTCTTACTTTCGATAGCATAGCGGGCGAAACATATTTTATTGGCGGCTTTACGAAGGTTGAAAGACTTGATAAGCCTGCAACTGTTGGATTCGACAGGCTTAATTACAGCGACTTTGAGCTCAAATGGAATAAGGTTGAGGGTGCAGAAAAATACAACATTTACGTTGCATACGAAAATGATCCCTCTTATACATTTATAGGCAGCACATCCGAAAGCTCGTGTGTTCTCTCTGTTGCTGAGGGCAAGGAGAACGTCAGAAAAACCTTTGCCGTTACTGCTCTTGATAAGAACGGAATAGAGAGCAAGAGAGCCATTTGCTATTCAAATCCTGTTTCAACGGATCTTGAGGTATATTCTGTATCTTGGAGACTCGAAGCAGACAAGATCATTGCAAGCGTTAAAGCAAACGACTCCGCAGGTTCTGTTCGGTTGTACGAAAAGAGCGCTGATGATAGCTTTGTTTTAGTTACAGAAGAAAAGGGACTGAGCGTTGCAGCTACTTATGACGATAGCAAGTCCTATGCTCTTGTGGTTGTTTCAAAATACACTGACGAGACCAGTGATTATATTTCTCTTAGTCCATATAATAACGAAAATAACATTCTGAACGGTAAAGATATTTCCCTTGACGGGGGAATAGCAAGGATCGACCTTGAAGGAGTATATTCGCTCGATCAGTTGTCCATTTATATTGGCTCTTCTTTTGCAGGAGAAAGCTTGAAGATAGAAAGACTGTATCAAGGTGAATGGCATTTGATCGCATCCTATACAAGTAATGATGAAGTTAACTCAGCGATAATCGATAAAAGATTGTCCTTTGACATCGAAGGCGAAAAAGCATCTAAGATAAGGATTACAATGGGTAAGGACGAAGCGTTGGGTGAGATAACATTGAGTGGAGCACTCTTAGACGAAGAGGATGCTAAATACGAAAACGTATTTGCGGGTAAAGAGTTTTCTCCCACAGGTGCGGCGGCAGGTAATATTTATTCTGCAGGATACGGCTACCAGACGATCACTGACGGTGTTATCTACGAGGAATATGCCGGAAGATATTCAAGCAAGCAAAACGGAGGCAAGGTAGAGGCTATTCTTGACCTGAACGGCGTATACAATGTATCAGAAATGAAGATATACCTTTACAAGGACGGCCTTAGCAAGTTTGGAACGGGCATATATATTGAAGCTTACTTTGGCGGTGAATGGAAAACAGTAGTGAGCTGTTCGACTGCGGATGAGCTTGAAGATTTTCTTATTAAGAATCAAGGCGGTGTTGGCGACTGGTTAATATTCGACCTTGGTGATTCCTACGCAAGCAAGGTAAAATTTACTATACCCGGACAGACAAGCAGCGGATGGACGACATTCTATGAGATAGAGTGTCTCGGTGTAGCTGCAAATATTAAAGATCCCGGTTCCGACTCTGATCCCGATATTGATCCGGACATTATCGAAAACTTATTTGCGAATAAATCATTTATTCCTACAAATGAAGCAAATGCAGAGATCCTTGCAGCAAGCTGGTGGCAGGGCGGCGGATACGAAGCTCTTACTGACGGTAAAAGATTGGACGATCAAGTAGGCAGATTCTCTACAAAGATGAATAATACCACAGTTTTTATGGATGCAACAGTTGATCTTGGAGGCGCTTATGAGCTTTATAGCTTGAAGTTCTATATCTATGACGCTGCCAAGAGTACAGAGGCAAGTAAGAAAGCAAGCGTGGGTAAGGATATTCTTATTCAGATCTACGTAAACGGTGAGTGGATCGACGTTGTTAACTGTGTTGATAATGAAACTCTTACTTCTCATCTCGTTATTCTCGAGGGACTCAGTAACGATTACCTTGAATTCGATCTTGGCGGTATTAAAGCAGAGAAGGTAAGATTCTATATCTCAGGTGCGGCAACTACTGATGGAATAACGTATCAAGAGATCGAATGTAGCGGAAAGGCTATAAAGTAATCCTAAATTAACCGGTATTCAAGAAAGGGTAATGACCTTATTCTTTCTTGTAGATAAATTTTTATGAAAAAAGGAGAAAAACTATGAAAAGCATCATCAAAGCATTTCTCGGTGTTATGGTTTTGGCATTGGTTCTTGCGACTTTAAGCGCATGTAATTTGAGTGACCTTATTCCAACTACCCCGAGTACGCCTGTAGAGTGTGAACACACGGGCGGTGAAGCAACTTGTACAGAAGCAGCTCTTTGTGAAAAGTGCGGTGAATCCTATGGAGAGGCGCTTGGTCATACCGAAGAGACTATTGCAGGCAAGGAAGCAACTTGTACAGAAAAAGGTCTTACTGAAGGCAAGAAGTGCTCCGTTTGCGGCGAAATACTCGTAGCACAGGAAGAAATTGCTATGCTTGCGCATACCGAAGAGGTAGTTGAAGGCAAAGAAG